>JAEWRS010000539.1 GCA_023398855.1 Bacillota bacterium | reverse complement strand
ATTTCGTCCCGCTTGTCGTGCATGATATACACGCCAGGCTGGGACGGCAGTTTTTTTAATTCTTCTTCTATATTAAACGACCTGTTGTCCACTGAAACAAATCACCTCAATCTTGCTCCCTCGTATTTATTCTGCAGCTCCAGATACCGTTTCACTGCGTAATATTTTTCTTCTGGTTCAGAGTCCGGCCTTCCGACTTCCATAATTTCACAAATGGCCATCAGCTCTTCCGGGGAAAAACGGTCCTTCCGCTCCTCAAGAATCTCCAGCTTATCATGATACGTCCCTGCGTCAAGAAATGCAAGAAGATTATTATTTTCGTGAAAACAAGGATCCGGCGGCGCATCCACCTGGCTCTGGCGGACGGATACCAATGGGGTCTGGTCCTCTTCCACTGGATCCCCTGAACCCAAATCCATCTTTTCAAATCTGAATTTCTGCTTTGCTTCGGGATACTTTTCCCTGTCCACCTCGCTGTTAAACATGGTCAGAGGACGGACGTAAATCCCAAAGGACCCGTACAGCGCCTGATATACTACCATTTCTTCTCCAGTCTCTGAATGAACCGCAACAGCGATCACCTGGTACATCTTATCCTTAAAATGCCGGTAGAAATCTCCTGATCTGGGCGTTCTGTCCATGGCTTCCCTCACTTCCTAGTTTCCGTAGCTGCCTGTGGTCACAATGACTACCTCAGGCTTTGCTTTCTTTTTATCTTCAGCTTTCGTCTCCGGCTGAGACTCCTTTGTCTCACCGGAAGCTGCTGAAGAGGATTCCTCTGTTTCCGCAGAAGATTTTAAAGGCTTTTCTTCCGTTTCTCTCATGCGGGCCAGTTTTTCCGCCTCTTCTCTGGCGGCTTCTTCCGTCAAAAGGCCATCCCAGGTATACCGGTTAGATGCACTCCATAAAATCCATTCATCATATCCGGCATCATAAACCGCCTGGATCTGGGCCCTGATCTCCTTGGCCCCGTAAGGTATAAAGTGTTTCAGATAAGAAGCTGTAAAATCCTGGAGCCAGGGCCGGACAATGGCCTGATGCGCTCCATCCGATCTTGTGGATTCCAGGTCCTGCTTTGACAGCTTCAATGCTGCCTGGATTGTCCGGTAGGGCTCCATATCCGGGTGGTCAATACCAAAGTTTCCATCTCCGTAATGGGATGGATAAATCATGGGGCAGATATAATCCAGATGTGCTGCCATCTCATGGTAAATCTGTCCCACTGCCTCAGCGTCCACCTTACTTCCAATGATTGTCCCAAACACATCCGCAGAAACAAAAATATTATGGGCAGAAAGCTTTTTGCAGGCATATTGGATAAATTCCGTAATAATATCCGTCTTTGACCGGCCCCTGGTATCCTGATCATCAAATACCACTTGTTTCATGGAACTGTCCGTAGCGAACCGGATGTAGTCAAACTGAACCTCATCAAATCCTGCCTTGGAAGCCTCTGTGGCCACCTCAACCAAATAGTCCCACACTTCTGTCCTGTAAGGGTTTACCCAGGCCAGTCCTTTATTATCCCGGTGCAGACTCCCGTCCTTATTCTTAAGGCCCCACTCCGGCTTTTTCTCGGCCAGATATGGATCACGGAAGGCCACAACCCGGGCAATCGTATAAAGCCCCCTGGCTTTTAGCTGAACCATCAGGCTGTCTATGTCTTTGATGTACTTTTCTGTGGCACCGATCTCATTTACCGTAAAGGCATCTTCCATGGCAAAGGTGATCCTGCCGTCGTCATTTTTTACGTCAATGACCACGGCATTAATCTCCGTGCCCTGAATTTTGTCCAAAATAGCCTGGAGCCCTTCAGAGCCTGCCATATAGCCTGATATATAGATTCCCTTCACCTTTACCGGTTTCTTTCCCGGTAAAGCAGAAGCTTCCATGGGAAGCAGACCGCCATTCTCCTCTGCCCCCTGCCTGGATTCTTCTGTGCTCTGCTGAGATTCTTCTTTTTTGCCGTCAATCTCAGGGAGTTCGGGAATTCCCTTATACCTGCTGCATCCGGAGGTCACCAACGAAAATGCAATTACTGCCAAAAGCCATCTTTTCATAATACTCTCGTTCACTTTCTTTATGGTTTCAGGTGTTGTTTGTAATAATTATTTAATATTTTACCACATTTTGTAAAATTTTCCAATAAAAATTACATTTTCCGGATGCAGCATTACTTTTTAACCTCTTGTTTCAAAGGCTATGTACTCTTCTATCAAATAATACCCCGCTTTTGTTTATTTCAATCCTCCTGCTTTTTCTCCATTTCTTTTCTGCAGAAGCAGGAAAGCTCATGATCATTCACTACCCCCACTGCCTGAAGATAGGAATATATGGTGACAGAGCCTACAAAAGCCATTCCTCTCTTTTTCATATCCTTTGAAACCCTGTCTGACAATTCTGTTTTCACGGGGAAGCAGTCATCCTGGTTGACCAGGATCTCATTGTTTGTAAATCCCCATAAATACTTAGAGAAAGAGCCAAATTCCTGCTGGATCTCCAGGAACACACGGGCATTTTTTACGGCTGCCTCCAGCTTTTTCCGGTTCCTGATGATTCCCGTATCTTCCATTAAAGCCTTCAGTTTCTCCTCACCGTAGCATGCCACCTTTTCCGCATCAAAACCATCAAAAGCCTGACGAAAGGCCTCTCTTTTTCTTAAAATGGTGATCCATGACAGTCCGGCCTGAAAGGTTTCTAAAAGGAGCATTTCATAAAGCTTCTCATCATCATAAACCGGTGCTCCCCATTCCTCATCGTGATATTTCACATACACAGGGGAGGTTTCATCCACCCAAAAACAACGCTTTTTTTCCATTTATCTTGCCAGCACCTCCGGTCCCTCTTCTGTAATTAAAACAGTATATTCCCACTGGGCGGACAGACTTCCATCCTTTGTGTAAATGGTCCATCCATCCTGGTCATCCTGCACCACATCAGCTTTTCCTGCATTTACCATGGGTTCAATGGTAAATATCATCCCGGGTACCAAAAGCATATCTGTCCCTCTTGTTCCGATGTGGCTGACCCATGGCTCTTCATGGAAATCCAGTCCAACGCCGTGTCCGCCGATCTCTCTTACCACAGTAAAACCATTGGCATAGATGTGTTCAGAAATAGCTGCACCGATATCACCTAAATGGCCCCATGCCCTGGTTTCTTTTAAGGCCATGTCCACACTTTCCTTTGTAACCTGAACCAGCCTTAATGCCTCAGGAGACACCTTTCCAATGCAGAACATTCTGGACGCATCAGCATAAAAGCCGTCCACAATGGTTGTCACATCCACATTGACGATATCACCTTCCTGTAAGATCCGTTTTGGATCCGGGATCCCATGGCACACCACATCATTGACCGAGGTGCACACGCTCTTAGGATACCCGTCAAAATTCAGAGGAGCAGGAATCCCTCCCATCCTGATGGTATTTTCGTGCACCAGGGTATTGATATCTTCGGTGCTGATCCCTGGCTTCATCATCTCCTCCACCAGATCCAGGATCTTGTTGTTAACCATTCCTGCACGGCGGATTCCTTCAATCTGAGCCGGCGTTTTTATCATATTATGCTCCGGAACTTCATCTCCCATGACTGCGTAATTCTCAAGCTTTTGGTCAAAGGACAAATGGCAGTTCTTGTATTTTTTTCCGCTTTTGCACCAGCATGCATCATTTCTTCCTATTTTAAACATATGGAGCCTCCTTCTTACTACAACGTTTTAACACGTTTAAAGCCGATTGTAAAGGGTTTCAGGAAAAACAAGGAGGCAGGAAAAAATCCATGGCAATTTCAAAGCTTATATGATACAATTTATAGATATTACGGTCAAAGATTTCGTGCATGCTTCCAATTCAGCCATAGGATTCTATCTGGTTGTACAGTGAGCGCACATCATGGAGGGACAAATGAAATTCGGATTTGATAACAACAAATATTTAACCATGCAGTCAGAACGCATCAAGGAACGGATCAGCCAGTTCGGAGACAAGCTTTATCTGGAATTCGGAGGCAAGCTGTTTGATGATTACCACGCTTCCAGGGTGCTCCCCGGATTTGAGCCTGACAGCAAGCTGCGCATGCTGATGCAGCTGTCGGACCAGGCAGAAATCGTGATCGCCATCAACGCTGCCGACATTGAGAAAAACAAGATCCGGCATGATCTGGGCATCACCTATGATGTGGATGTGTTCCGCCTGATCCAGTCCTTTACGGATAAGGGGCTTTATGTGGGAAGTGTTGTTATTACACAGTACTCCCGACAAAATTCCGCAGACTTATTTAAATGCAAGCTGGAAAAAATGGGCATAAAGGTATACCGTCACTACACCATTGACGGCTATCCAAGCAATGTCTCTTTCATTGTCAGTGACGAAGGATATGGAAGAAATGATTATATAGAAACCACAAAACCCTTAGTAATCATTACTGCCCCGGGGCCGGGCAGCGGAAAAATGGCAACCTGCTTATCCCAGCTTTACCATGAGAACAAGCGGGGAATTAAGGCCGGTTATGCCAAGTTTGAGACATTCCCCATCTGGAATATCCCTTTAAAGCATCCGGTTAATCTGGCCTATGAGGCCGCTACCGCAGATTTAAATGATGTTAACATGATTGATCCTTTTCATCTGGAGGCTTATGGAAAGACCACAGTCAATTATAACCGGGATGTGGAGATTTTTCCTGTATTAAGCGCTATTTTTGAAGGAATATACGGGGAATGCCCATATAAGTCCCCTACGGATATGGGCGTCAATATGGCCGGCTTCTGCGTGGTGGATGACGAGGCCTGCAGGGAAGCTTCCATGCAGGAAATCATCAGACGTTATTATCAGGCCCTTTCCCGTCTGGCAAAGGACATGGGTTCCAAGGAAGAGGTCTATAAAATCGAGCTGCTTATGAAACAGGCTAAAATCACCACTGACATGAGAAAAGTGGTAAACGCAGCCAATCAGCTGGCTGAGCTAAAAGGCGCCCCGGCTGCTGCCCTTGAACTGAACGACGGAACCATTGTCACAGGAAAGACTACCAATTTATTAGGCGCATCTGCTGCTCTTCTGTTAAATGCAGTTAAGGTTTTAGGGAACATCCCTCATGACATCCATCTGATTTCTCCTTCTGCCATTGAGCCCATTCAGAAATTAAAGATCAACTATCTGGGAAGCAGAAATCCACGGCTTCACACGGATGAAGTCTTAATCGCACTGTCCACCTGTGCTGCTTCCGATCCCAATGCCCAGATCGCTCTGGAGCAGCTTCCCAAGTTAAAAGGAAGAGAGGCGCATACCTCCGTACTTCTTTCTGACGTGGATGTTAAGACATTTAAAAAGCTGGGTGTAAACCTGACATGCGAACCTATTTACGAAGAGAAAAAGATTTATCATTAACAATATAAAGAATCCCCTCTGACCTGTTGTTTCAGGCCAGAGGGGATCCTTTTATTTTTTCTGTGCTGCCAGTTTTACTGCTGCGCTTGCTCCCACCCTGCTGCATCCAGCTTCAATATATGCTCTTAAATCTTCCAGGGTTTTCACTCCGCCTGCTGCTTTGATCTTTACCTCAGGCCCAATGTGTTTTTTAAATAATGCAATGTCTTCTAAAGTTGCTCCGCCGGTTCCAAATCCAGTGGAGGTCTTGATATAATCAGCACCAGCGGCAGTAACTGCCTCACACATGGCAACTTTTTCTTCCTCTGTCAGATAACAGGCTTCAATGATAACCTTTAAGATGTTGCTGCCTGCCGCTTTTTTCAGTTCTCCGATCTCCTTTTCCACCTTACGGTAGTCTCCGTTTTTCACATCGCTGATATTCACTACCATATCCACCTCAGATGCTCCATCTTCAATGGCTTTTCTTGTCTCCAGAACCTTTGATTCAGTTACACTGTAGCCCAGAGGAAAGCCCACCACGGTACAGATATTAAGTCCCGGGAATTCCTCATGTACCCGGCTGATGTAGCAAGGCGGGATACACACGGAGGCTGTCTTATATTCTACTGCTTCCTTACAAAGCTCTTCTATGTCCTCCCAAGTGGCAAATGCCTTTAACATGGTATGGTCAACATAGCCTAACATTTCTAAATCTGTCATAATCGTTTCCTTCCTTTCTATACTGTCAGGCGCTTTACGCCTTCCTTTGTAACGCTGGCATAAATCAGAGGTTCCACCTCCGGCCTCTCCCCGCCGATGGAAACCGCCTTTAAAAACTCCTCCTCAGAAGCAGCAAACAGTTCTTCCACAGAGGTATAGAGCACGGCAATGGTCTCGCCCTCTTCTACCTTTTGCCCAACCTTTTTCTTAAGGGCAATTCCTGCCGTATAATCAATGCTGCTCTCTTTGGTAAGTCTTCCGGCTCCCAAAAGAGATGAGGCGATTCCGCATTGCTCTGTGTTCATATGGGTGATATAGCCGCTTTTTAAGGCCTTCACCTGCCTTTCATAGGGGGCCCTGGGAAAAAGCTTAGTATCTCTGATTACCGAAGCATCGCCTCCCTGGGCTTTTACCATGGCTATCAGGCGTTCCAGGGCGCTTCCGTCGGCAATGGCTTTCTCTGCCTTCTTCCGGCATTCTTCCATACTGCCCTTTCCAGCCAGGTAAAGCATAGCACATGCCAGGCTAAGGCATACTTCAGTCAGATCCTTTGGCCCTCTGCCGCGAAGGGTCTCTGCTGCTTCGATGACTTCCAGGCTGTTGCCGATCAGACTTCCCAGAGGAATGTCCATATTGGTTATCAGGGCCATGGTCTTCTTTCCTGCATGCTCCCCGATTGCCACCATCTTTTCCGCCAGGGTAATGGAATCTTCCAAAGTTTTCATAAACGCTCCGCTGCCGGTTTTTACATCCAAAAGTATGCAGTCATTACCAGCAGCCAGTTTTTTGCTCATAATGGATGCGGCAATCAATGGAATGCTGTCCACAGTGGCCGTCACATCCCGAAGGGCATAAAGCTTTTTATCTGCAGGAGCCAGATTTCCCGATTGACCGATCACGGAAAGACCTGTCTTATTGACCACCTGAAAGAACTCCTCCTCCGTCAGCACAGTCTTCATCCCCGGTATGGACTCCATTTTGTCAACCGTTCCTCCTGTATGGCCTAAGCCTCGGCCTGACATCTTTGCCACCTTGACTCCGCAGGCAGCTGCAATAGGAGCCACCACCAAAGTTGTCTTATCACCAACGCCTCCGGTAGAATGCTTATCCACCTTCACTCCCTGTATGGGAGACAAATCCACCATATCACCGGAATGCGCCACAGCATCGGTGAGAACGGCCGTTTCCACATCGGTCATCCCTTTTAAATAAATGGCCATCAGCATGGCTGACATCTGGTAATCCGGTATGTCACCCTTTACATAGCCCTGAATCATAAACCGGATTTCCATCTCCGACAGAGCTTCCCCATTCCGCTTCTTTGCAATGATATCATACATTCTCATAATACTCTGAAACCTCCCTTATCCACTCCATAGTCCTGCCATACCTTTGGGGCATCAAGGAATACCCCATCCTCTCATTTTGAATCCAGGTTTTTCTTTGTAAATCCCAAAGGAAGCAGTTCCTTTAAGGTATGTACCGAAGCTTTAGCACCTGCTCCCAAAATGATCTTAAATTCCTCAGGGTCACAAAATTCTGCCATTACCTGCCGGCAAACACCGCAGGGAGCGCATGGTTCTCCCTCTCTCCCCCTTTTATTTCCCACAATGGCAATCGCATCAAATTCCGTGACACCTTCTGAGACTGCTTTAAAAAATGCCGTGCGTTCTGCACAGTTGGTTGGCGTAAAAGATGCATTTTCAATGTTGCAGCCACGGTAAACCGTTCCGTTCTTTGCAAGAAGAGCCGCTCCAACACAAAAATGCGAATAAGGTACATAAGCCATCTTCTGTGCCTCATAAGCCTCTGTCACCAACATGCTTTTTGTCATGTCATCCAGCTTCAATAAAACACCTCCCGTATACTTCCTCCATCCCCTGCTGCGCAGTTGGGAAAAGGGATTGCTCCGCAATCCCTTTGCTGATTCCTAAATCTTTTCAAACCGTTCTACATCAGTCACAAATATAGTAGCTCCGCCAAGCTCCACTGTCATCGGCATCATCATATATCCGGCTGAAACAGAGGCAATATTGGGTGCAGGAACATTGCAGGTAATTTTTTGGCGTTTTCCGCAAGTATCTTTGATCAGAGTAATGACTTCTTCCACCTGTCCGTCTTCGGTACCGATCATTAACGTAGAGTTTCCTTTCTTTAAGAAACCACCTGTTGTAGCAAGTTTTGTCACGCTGAACTGGTGTTCATTCAGCACATCGGTCACCCTGTTTCCATCATCGGAGCTGACGATTGCGTAAATTATCTTCATATTTACCACCTCGCTGTCTTATTTGGCAAAACTTTATTCATTAGCTGCCTCTATTATAAAGCATTATCAGGAAAAATAAAACAGAAAATCAGAAAATAATTATCAATTTTCTGTTAATAATTCCAATCCAGGCTTTTACGAAGAAGCTTTTTGTAGATTCTTTCCCTCATCCATGGCTCATTTACCACTTCCAGACATTCATCCATTCCAAACCAGCCCACGTCACTGTTTTCATCCTCTTTTTTATGCAGGACCTCCTGATCATCGGCTTCCAGGAGGTAGGTCACATTTAAGTGAAGGTGGGAGGAAACATAGTCTCCCCTCTTTTCATGGCCATCCACTGTGAGTACTTCCAGGGAAAAAATATCTTCTGTAACCGGTTTTACTGCTGTAATACCAGTTTCCTCCATCGCTTCCCGTACCGCAACCATCAGTAAATTCGTTTCCCCGTCTGCATGCCCGCCTGTCCATGCCCAGGAGTCATAGATATTATGGTAGGCCATGAGCACCTTATCACGGGTCTTGTTTACCACCCAGGCCGATGCCGACATATGGGCGCCGGTGCTTTCCCTGTAAAATACCGGCTCCTCTGATGTCAAATACTGGAGAATCATCTCTTTGTCCTTTTCTTCCTGCTCATTATATGGCAAAAAGGTTTCTACTGTTTTCTTTAATTTTTCTCTGCCGTCCATGTCCTTATTCCCTCCATCTTCCTGTGTTTTTAAGTCATACTCTACCATCTGGCGGATATATTTAAATAGAATAAATGAAAACGAGGAATTCAAATGGATCTATCAGCCCTTGCCTTTTCAGACAACACTCCCTGGCCTCCTCTTGAAAGCATTTCCCAAAATAAGCAGTATGCAGCCGCCATGCTTTCCAACATAGGCTCCTGTAATTCCGAAATGTCCATGATCAGCCTTTACGTTTACAACTGTATGATCACCAGAAGCTACTTCTTTGATATTGCGGAATGCTTCCATAAGATCAGTATAGTGGAAATGCATCATTTAAATACCTTCGGTGAACTGGCCCTCCTGCTTGGAGCCGACCCCAGGCTGTGGAGCTATCAAAATGGGCACACAAGGTATTGGACCCCTGCCTGCAACCGCTATCCCACCCGGATCGGGGCCCTGGTTGCCAATTCCCTTGCCAATGAACTGGAGGCAATAAAAAAATACCAGGAACAGGCGGAGTGGATCGAAGACTGCCGGATCAAGGCAATTTTAAACAGAATTATTGCTGATGAACTGTGCCATGTGCATATATTCCGGATGATCCTGGCAGAGCTTAATGACGATCTTTTTAACCAACAAGCCTCCAACTGCAAGGTCTGTGCGGAAGAAGCCGTTCCAGACCTTCACATCTGTGAACCTACATAATATTATGGTATTTCCATAAAAGGGGCGCTGCCTAAGGCAATGCCCCTTTTCCATCAGACTCAATCCATTCGTATTTCCAGGTCTTTCTGATATCCTTTATCCATCTTGTGTCTTGCTTTCCTGTTTTCCACGGTATCGAAAATAATGGAAAAATCATAATCCTCAGGGTAAAGCTCTCCTGCTGCCACCAAAAGCTTCACCCGTTTTTGGTTGATCCAGATCTTCTTATCCGGCATCTGGACCTGCAGCATTCCCTTATCATTGACAGGAGTACACACGATTCCCTTTTTCTCATCCGGATAGACAAAAACGCTGTCCCCAATGGTAAACTTTTGTTCCATGATATTTTTATTTACAGCCCCTTTTTTCTGCTTTTCTATTTTGGGACCGCCTGCTTTTATAAAATCATCTTTTCTCTTTAAAGAGCCCGGCTCTTTTTCCTGTAAGCTTTCTCTCTCTCCGTAAGCATACCTTCTGGCTCTTTCTATCATGCTGTCCGGCATTCCCAGCCGCT
>JAEWRS010000524.1 GCA_023398855.1 Bacillota bacterium | reverse complement strand
GAGGGTCGTCCAGAGGACGACCCTCTTCTTTTAAAATAAACAACGAATGAGGTGCGATGATATGATGAGTTTCATATCCTATTTTATTAATGGTCTAAGCCTGGGCAGCGTTTATGCTATCATTGCCCTGGGGTATACCATGGTATATGGCATTGCCAAGATGCTGAATTTTGCTCATGGCGATGTAATTATGATTGGAGGATACGTGGTGTTCACAGTTGTCAGCACTATGGGCCTTGGCCCGGTTGCCGGCATACTCCTTGCAGTGATCCTGTGTACAGTACTTGGCGTTGTGATTGAGGGGGTTGCATACCGTCCTCTGCGCATGGCAAGTCCTCTTGCAGTTCTGATCACGGCAATCGGTGTGAGCTACCTGCTCCAAAACATCGCACTGCTCGTTTTCGGCTCTAATCCCAAATCCTTTACTTCCGTTGTGACAGTTCCGGCTCTTAAGCTTTCTCAGGGAAAGCTCACCATATCCGGTGAGACCATTGTCACAATCATCAGCTGTGTTATCATTATGATCGGTCTGACTGCATTCATTAAAAAGACAAGAGCAGGGCAGGCCATGCTTGCTTTATCGGAAGATAAGGGAGCTGCACAGCTTATGGGAATTAATGTGGATGGAACCATTGCCCTTACATTTGCAATTGGCTCCTCTCTGGCGGCAGTGGCTGGTGCGCTTATTTGCTCCGCTTACCCGACGCTTACCCCCTATACCGGCTCCATGCCAGGAATTAAGGCATTCGTAGCTGCCGTATTTGGAGGAATCGGATCCATTCCAGGAGCATTTATCGGCGGACTTTTACTGGGCGTCATCGAAAACTTAAGCAAAGCTTATATTTCTTCCCAGCTCTCCGATGCCATCGTATTTGCAGTTCTGATTGTTGTTCTTCTTGTAAAGCCTACAGGAATTCTGGGTAAGAAGATCAACGAGAAAGTATAGGTGGATGATATGGAAAAACATGTGAAGATGAAATTTCGTCTGAGTAAGAACTTAAAAAGCAATCTGATCACTTACGGAATTGTGATCGCTGCATTTATAATTGTGCAGCTTTTGGTGAATGCCGGTCAGGTGAGCAGCCTGATGAAAGGCCTTTTGGTGCCCCTCTGCATCTATACCATCATGGCAATATCCTTGAACTTAACCGTAGGCATCCTTGGAGAACTGAGCCTGGGTCATGCAGGCTTTATGTGTGTGGGCGCATTTTCCAGTTCCCTGTTTTCCATTGCCATGCTGGAATCCATTCCAAATACAGGGGTCCGTTTCTTTTTTGCCATTTTGATCGGAGCTGCGGCGGCTGCATTGGCAGGCATTGTGGTCGGTATTCCTGTTTTAAGGCTTCGAGGAGATTATTTGGCCATTGTAACACTGGCATTTGGGGAAATCATAAAAAACGTTGTAAACGTAATTTACATTGGAAAAGATAGTTCAGGACTTCATATTTCTATGAAGAATGCAATGGCTCTTAATTTGGAGAAAGATGGAAAAATAATCTTAAACGGTGCTCAGGGGATTACGGGAACGCCTAAAAACTCTACCTTTCTCATTGGTGTGGTCCTTATTCTGATTACCCTTGCGATAGTTCTTAATTTGATCCACTCCAGATCGGGGCGTGCCATCATGTCTGTACGTGACAACCGCATTGCCGCGGAATCCATTGGTATCAATATCACGAAATACAAACTAATGGCTTTTACTATTTCTGCCTCTCTGGCAGGCGTGGCCGGTGTCCTGTATTCCCATAATCTATCTGCCCTTACTGCAACGCAGAAGAACTTTGGTTATAACCAGTCCATCATGATCCTTGTATTCGTTGTTCTCGGTGGAATTGGAAATATCCGGGGTTCCATGATCTCTGCAGTCATCCTGACTTTGCTTCCAGAGCTTTTGAGAGGTTTAAATACTTACCGGATGCTGATTTACGCCATTATCCTGATCGTTATGATGATTTTTAACTGGAGTCCGAAGCTGATTGATTTCAGAAAGCGGTATTTCCATAGGAACAGGGCAGAAAAGGAGAGGGGATAACCATGGCTTTACTGGAAATCAAGAATCTTGGAATTTCATTTGGCGGCCTTCGTGCCGTAGATAATGTCAGCATCACGATTGAAAAAGGACAGCTTTATGGTCTTATTGGTCCTAACGGGGCGGGTAAAACCACAATCTTTAACCTTTTAACCGGCGTATATAAACCGAATGCAGGTACCGTCTTATTAGATGGTGACAGTATTACAGGAAAAAAAACAGTGGATATCAACAGGGCCGGGATCGCAAGAACCTTTCAGAATATCCGTCTGTTTAAAGAGTTGACCGTTCTTGATAATGTTAAGACAGGCCTCCATAACAGTTATCCCTATGGAACGGTCACGGGGATTCTCCGTCTTCCAAAGTACTTTAAAGTAGAGAAGGAGATGGATGAACGGGCCATAGAGCTTTTAAACGTATTTGGTCTTGATGGGGAAAAGGATATCCTTGCTTCCAACCTTCCATACGGGAAGCAGAGGAAACTGGAGATTGCCAGAGCCCTAGCCACAGGTCCCAAGCTTTTGCTTCTTGATGAGCCGGCAGCCGGCATGAATCCCAACGAGACATCAGAGCTTATGGACACCATTCGCTTTGTGCGGGACAATTTTGATATGACCATCCTGTTAATTGAACACGATATGAAGCTTGTCTCCGGCATTTGTGAAAGGCTGACCGTTTTAAATTTCGGTCAGGTTCTCACCCAGGGAAAAACAGCGGATGTGCTCAATGACCCGGAAGTCATCAAAGCATATCTGGGAGAATAAGGAGGCTT
>JAEWRS010000523.1 GCA_023398855.1 Bacillota bacterium | reverse complement strand
ATAATTAGAAGGTGTTTCCAACCAAATAGTGTCATTAATCAAATTTTGTAATGAATACTTATCTATTTTTCTGAATTTATATAAATGATCTGGAATATGGCTAAATTTTAAAGTTTTTGCTTCTTCTATTTTACATTTGCTCCCATCAATAGGAAACATCAATTTACAATATTCGTCTACCCAATTATCACCCATTCCTACACCTCTTTAATTTTCCCCATACGCCCTATCAACCAGCCCTTTGACCTTCTCAAAATCTTCCTCGGACTTTATGGTGATTTGCAAATCTCCCGTGCCAAAATGACCAACATTCCTCACGTCGCGGACAAAGCCGTGTTTCAGCTCAACAGTGTCTGGGTTCAGGCGCAGATGCAGAAGGATTTTACTCTGGTAAATTTCCGCGCAGATGATATTGTTGATTTTCTTGAATGCAACGTACAGCTTCAGCTGATTCTCTGTAATATCATCGCCGAGTGACAGAATATAGGAGCGGATGGAATCATATGTATCCCGCAACTCCACCGGCGCACCATCATAGTGCTGCAGAAAGGTCTTATCGTTTCCGCCGGATTGAGACGAAGCTGGAAGCTTTTCCACTCCATCAGATGTTTCTATAATAGGCTTAACCAATGGTGAATTCAGATGCTCGAACAGAATCAGATCTTTTCCAAACTTTCTATACTTAATCAGCTTAATATTCCGCTGCATCTGATTGACAGCATGTTCGTCGAACTTGGTGAAGTCCCCGGCAATGCACATCACGCAGGGAAATGACCAATCGATGCTGTCAGCCTTCTCCTTACCGAGGCATTCCAACACCAGCAACTTGAAATCCGCCTTGTGATCCAGAAGCCAGTCAAGGTAAAATAGTCCTTGATTGATGACATTTTCGTTCAGACTTCGCTTATATTCGAAAATCACCGGGCAGTTGTTTTCATCCAGACCCAAACTGTCAATTCGCCCGTTTGTAATGGTATATTCGCTCTTCAGAAACGTCACTCCAAAGAAAACTGGCATATTTTTCTCGATTATAGTCTGAAGCTCCCGCTCCAGCGGAACGGAAGACGCTGGCAACTCTGTGACACCAGTCGAAACTGAGTATAATTTGATATCAGACATTCCTATACCTCCCATTGATTCCCATATGCCAACTTTACCTCCAATATTCGATAAAGTCAATCTCTGTACGATAAAAAAGCACTTGCAGAACTTCTTCAGCAGATGCCTGTAGTCAATGGATTCACCACCGAAATAAAAATGCCCCCTGCAAGCCGTTTTGAAGCCTGCAGGGGACAATACGTTATGTTCGGTATGCTTTACGTTTGCGTGGTTAGTGATATACAATCAAAAGGCCTTGGATCCCAGTATTCATGCGGGTTCCAAGGCGATGGTGGAGATAACCGCGCGAAATCCGAACACGTTTACTTCATAAATGGTATGCTGGTCTTACTTCTAAACCACATTACACATTGAAAACTATAAGGAGCATGTGTTAGTTGACTTTATCAGCATCTTATAATATTGTATAAAGCTAATATTATTGCTATAATCAATAAAAAAGCATACCTATAATACTTTGTGTTGGAGGGTCAAAATGGATGAATATCTTGAGCATAACAAAACCATTAAATATACATATACCGACAAAGAATTTGCATGTCTATTTTTCAATTCACCAGCAGGAGACGGCTATATGATTTCTTTGATTTTTTTTATAGCTGACGTGATTTCTGTAGTCTGGTATTATAACAACCATATGGCTGGAAATGATATAATAGATAAATCATTGGTGTTTATGATAGCGTTTTTCTCTATTCTGATGATAATTTCTTTAATTGTAACTTATAGAGATATGCCCAAGAATATTTCTTTACTTAAAGCAGAGCAGAAAATATTTTTTATAGGTGATATTTTTTATTTTGAAAGTGGTGAACACGTTTTTAAAGTCCACAAAAAGTATATATCCAAAATTCGTCAGACAAAAAATTTTTATATTATAAATTTTGCTTTAACGAGATATGATAAAGAAATTAATGATCTTTTTATACATCCGATGATACCGCGTCGTGCTGTATTAGAAACGGAAATGAAGCATTTAGCGTCTAATCTCAACATAAATTATAAAAAATCGTTGATTTGGAAATAAACTGCAAATCAGTTAAATTGGCTGGGTTCATTCAGAAAAAGTATTTAGAAATCAAAAAGCCTTGAAACCCGCATGAATACTGGGTTTCAAGGCGATGGTGGAGGTAACCGCGCTAAATCCGAACACGTTTACTTCATTAATGGAATGTTAGTGCTGCTTCTGAACTTGCAGAAAAACTTGATACACTTGGGGTAATAGGCAAGAGCAGGGTACCGGACTAATAAACTTGAATTTATGTACCGGTCAAAATACTTATGGCATATGCTATTCACAGCGTTCGGCCACATGATTATCAAGAGCAGCCATTGCTTCATTGCGAAGCTTATCCCAGGCCGGCATGGGCGTACTGACTTTTCTCTTTAATTCCTCAAATTTCTCATCCAATGCTGTCATTTCTTCAACCGCATGAGCACAATGAGTGCTGATGACATATTTCCCCGCCGGAGTTTTTACCATCAAATAGAG
>JAEWRS010000496.1 GCA_023398855.1 Bacillota bacterium | reverse complement strand
TGCTGATCACAAGAATATTCGAATTCAGGATCTCGGTCAGCACTTCACAGATATCGTTAAATACAACCTTATGCGAATTATTGTTATGCAATAATTTGTTAATTTTTCTAGTTTTGTCCAACAACTGCACGCTCATAGCCGAAAACCTCCTTAAGAATTTACGTGAAAATCTAAAATACATCTCTAATGATTAAATATTAACATTATTATTTTCAAATAACAATAGTTTTTTGAAGATTTTCGATTTTCTTAATAATATTTCTTTTTCCTATTTATCAACACTGTGCCCACATTGCTCATTTGAGCAAAGCAGCTTATTTCCCTTTTCAACCATATAAGCTCCACACTTTGGACAGGTTTTGGTAGAAGGTTTCTGCCAAGACATGAAATCGCACTCCGGATTTGCCTCACAGCCGTAATATATTCTTCCCTTTTTAGTTTTCTTTATTACAACATCTTTTCCACATTTAGGGCAAGGCACGCCGATTTTCTCCAGATAAGGCTTTGTATTCTTACATTCCGGAAACCCAGGGCAGGCAAGGAATTTTCCATGAGGGCCGTACTTAATGACCATGTTCCGTCCGCACAATTCACAGATCTCCTCCGTCACTTCGTCGGCAATGGTCACTGTTTCCAATTCCACAAGCGCTTTATCCACTGCATCCTTTAAATCCGGATAAAAATTCTTCACAACTGTCTTCCACTGGACCGATCCGTCTCCCACCTTATCAAGTAAGTATTCTAAGTTTGCAGTGAAAGTGATATCAACAATACTTGGGAAGCTTTGCTTCATCATGCTGTTGACCACCTCGCCCAGCTCCGTCACATAAAGGTTTTTATTCTCCTTTGCCACATAACGTCTGGCAATGATTGTGGTGATCGTAGGTGCATATGTGCTGGGACGTCCGATTCCCTGCTCTTCCATGCCCTTAACAAGAGAAGCTTCCGTAAAATGAGCCGGCGGCTGGGTAAAATGCTGCCCACTCTCAAGTTTATCCAGCTTAAGGACACTGCCTTTTACCAGATTACCCAGCAATGCATTGGATTCTTCCTTTTCATCCTCCTGTACATAGACGGACATAAAACCGTCAAAGGAAATTCTGGAGGCAGAAAGGGTGAATACATACTGCCCGGCGCCTACTTTGACTGAGGTTGTTTCGTAAACAGCAGACTGCATTCTGCTCGCGGTAAAACGTTTCCAGATTAACTGGTACAGCCGGAATAAATCACGCTGCAGAGATTCTTTGACAACAACAGGCGTCAGAGAAATATCTGTAGGACGAATCGCCTCGTGGGCATCCTGGATCTTTGCATTGCTTTTTTGGGCTTGCTCCCCATTGGTCACGTACTGGCTGCCATATTGTTTTCCAATATACTCTCTTGCCGCTATATCCGCTTCCTCCGCGATTCTGGTGGAATCTGTTCTTAAGTAAGTAATAAGACCAACGGTTCCACGCCCTGCGACTTCCACTCCCTCATACAGCTGCTGAGCCAGGCGCATGGTTTTTTGAGTGGAAAAGTTAAGTACCTTGGATGCTTCCTGCTGAAGAGTGCTGGTGGTAAACGGTATAGGAGCCTTTTTTACCCTCTCCCCGTTTTTCACTTCATCTACCTGATAAGTCTGTTTTTCAAGACCGGTCAGTATCTTTTCCAGTTCTTCTTTGTTCCTGATGGTGATTTTTCCGCCTTTGTCCCCATAAAACTTTGCAGAAAGAGACTTTTTGCTTCCATCCTGCTTTAAAACAGCTTCCAGATTCCAATACTCCTCCGGAATGAAAGCGTTGATTTCTTCCTCCCTGTCTGAAATCAGCCGCAGCGCCACAGACTGGACACGTCCGGCACTTAACCCTCTCTTTACTTTTGCCCAAAGGAGCGGGCTAATCATATATCCCACCATACGGTCCAGAACTCTCCTGGCCTGCTGGGCATCCACAAGATCCATGTCTATTGCCCTTGGAGTCTTTAAGGAGGTCTTTACCGCATTCTTTGTAATTTCATTAAAGCTGATCCTATATACTTGCTTTTCCTTCAGTTCATCCAGCTTTAAAGCCTTCATCAGATGCCAGGAAATCGCTTCTCCCTCCCGGTCAGGGTCCGTGGCAAGATAAATTTTATCGGCCTTTTTCACTTCTTTCCTGAGCTTTGCAAGAATATCTCCCTTACCTCTGATTGTTATATATTTAGGATCAAAATCATTCTCCACATCAATTCCCATCTGACTTTTCGGAAGATCCCTCACATGCCCGTTGGAAGCATCCACTTCGAAATTCGCTCCCAGGAACTTTTTTATCGTTTTTACCTTTGCCGGTGATTCCACAATTACTAAACAGTTCGCCATACCAAACTCCTCGCCTATAGTTTCTTACCATAATATTGATGGAACGTCTGTACAATCAGGCCTTTAAACTCTAGTTCCAAAAGGGCACTCATACACTCACTGACAGACAATTCGCTTAAAGATATAATATCTTCCAGATTTTTCGGTTGCAAATCTAGGCAACTATACACCATTTTTTCATTTTTGACAAGTCCGTTCTTATCTTTTTCATGAACTCTTAATATATTACCACTTTGCAAATTGAAATATTCCAGCACAGAACCAGAGTCTAACAAAATTCCGGCACCTTCAGAAATAAGTCTGTTGCAGCCCGCGCTTAAGGGATCTGTCACCCTTCCGGGAAGGGCAAAAATCTCTTTTCCCTGTTCCAGTCCAATATTTACCGTGATAAGAGATCCACTTTTTTCCCTGGCCTCAATTACTAAAATCACATCCGAAAGTCCGCTGATAATCCGGTTCCTCATGGGAAAATTGCAGGGCTTTGGTGCTTCATTTGGCATAAATTCTGTAATGATCCCACCCTGGATTGCCATCTGCTGGTATAATTCAAAATTTTCCTTAGGATAACAGATATTGATTCCACAGCCTAATACCCCAAAAGTGTCTCCGCCTGCTTCCAGTGCACCCAAATGGGAGGCTCCGTCAATTCCCCATGCCAGACCGCTGATAATCTGGACACCGGCAGCAGATAGCTCCCTGGCCAGGCTGGAAGCCATTTGCTTTCCGTAATTAGTACAGTTTCTGGCACCAATTATTGCGGCAGCCGGCTTGTGAATGGAGGGAAGCTTTCCCTTGCAAAAAATCCCCATTGGATATCCATGAGTTTTCAGAAGCTTCCATGGATATTCTTTATCATGTGCGGTAATAAAACGAACTCCTCTTTTTTCCAGTTCCTCCAGCTCTGATTTACATAAATTCCTCTTTTTTTTGGTCTCTTCAAAAGCGGAGACCTGGGAAGGATTTAAAAGCCCTGTCCGTACCAATTCTTTTCCTTCTATATTATATATTCTTTTGTAGCTCCCCATGTAATCATACAGCTTTTTTATTTTCACTGCTCCTAATGAGGGAACATGAGAAAGCCAATATAAATACTCTTTTTCTTCATATCCTTCCATATATTTCTCCCCAATATTTTCCTTCCAGGCTGCGCAGTCCCACCGCTTCAGCCAAATGATTCCTGGTGATTTTTTCAGAGGCCTCTAAATCTGCAATGGTCCTGGCTACCTTCAATATTTTTTCGTACCCCCTTGCATTAAGACCCAGATTCTCATAAACCTTCTTTAAAAATTCCTGCTCTTTTCTTTCCAGGCCGCAAGCTTCCTCAATCTGAACCTTATTCATGGAACTGTTAAAATATATCCTTTGCCCTTTCAAACGTTCTCTTTGAATTTTTCTGGCTTCCTCTACTCTTTTTCTTATGGCTGCAGAAGATTCACCGCCTTTCTTTTCCTGCAATTCATCATAAGTAACTGCTCCTGACTCTGCACATATGTCAATTCTGTCTAGCAGAGGTTTTGATATTCTGCTTAAATATTTGCGCACCTGCTGCTCCGAACACCTGCATCTTGCCGGGTCGGGAAAAAAGCCACAGGGGCAAGGATTTAGAGCGGCTGCCATCATGAAATCTGCAGGAAAATCAAAGGCACCATACATTCTGGAGACCGTTATTTTCCTTTCTTCAAGAGGTTGCCTCAATATTTCAATGGTATTTTTTCCAAATTCGGGTAGCTCATCCAGAAACAGAACGCCTCCGGATGCCAGTGAGATTTCTCCTGGTCTTGGTATCCGTCCTCCTCCAGCTAAGGCTGTTGGACTGATCGTATGATGAGGGCTGCGAAAGGGCCGTCTTGTCATCAAAGGTGTTTCCTGGGAAAGCAGTCCACAGACACTGTATATTTTTGATATTTCCACAGCTTCCTCCATTGACAGGGAAGGCATAATCGTTGGAATTCTTTTGGCCAGCATGGTTTTACCCGTTCCTGCCGGACCAATATAAACAATATTGTGCATACCTGCCACTGCCACCTCAGTTGCCCGCCTTAAAAGCACCTGACCCCCAATCTCAGAAAAGTCAACTCCATAGACCTGTTCCTGATCCATCACACTTTCTTTGCCATGGTGTTCTTTCTTTTGATTTTCCGGAAAGTTGAGCTGATCAGTCAAATCCTTTAGATGATCCACTCCAATAATTTCCATTCCTTCTATTATTAAGCCCTCTTTAACGTTTTCGCCAGGGAGAAAGCATTGCCGCTTTCCTTCTCTTTTTGCAGCAGCAGTAATGGAAAGAGCACCTCGTACAGGCTTGATCTTTCCATCTAAGCCTAGCTCTCCGGATATTACACAATCCCCCAAAGAAACAGAATCTATCATGCCTGAAGCTGCCAGAACAGCTACTGCAATAGGCAAATCAAACCCGGTTCCCTCCTTGCGGATGTCAGCAGGCGACAAATTAATGGTGATTTTTCTTGCCGGCAGACGGAAACCGGAATTTCTCAATGCGGTCCTTACCCTGTCCTGGGCCTCCTTCACTTCTGAGGAGAGATAGCCCACCATAGAAAAACCCGGAAGTCCGTCACTGACATCCGCCTCTACCAGGATGGGGACTCCTTCAATTCCCTTAATACCGACACTATGGACTTTACTGTACAATACCACTTCTCCTTCCCTTTGTATGCCCATACTTTCAGGGCGCAATCCACCCACCGTATTGGATAGAAAGGCATCCAGCAGGGGATATCATTCTTCTGTTTCATAAATTATTAACCTGGAAAATATGCAGAAACGCATCTGGAATGTTCCCGAACCGGAACATGTAACTATGATAACCGAAAAAAAAGAAAAAGGCAATGTTTTTTTCCCTGTTTCATGATCTTGCTATATAAAACAGGGACATTGCTCAATTAAATATCTCTTAAGCCATGGGAAAATTCAGGCATATAAGGCCGGTACCTGAGGGGCATATGGCTGCGCTGGCAAGTAGGGTTTACTCTCTCTTTTATGGTAATACTTTTCCTGAAGCATTGAAACAGCGCCTCATATTCATCCTCATCCGACGCCTTTTTTAATTTCTCTTCCCACTCCGATGATACAAGATCCACCAAAAACCATGGCAACATAGCCG
>JAEWRS010000420.1 GCA_023398855.1 Bacillota bacterium | reverse complement strand
GATTTGTTGATAACTATGGGGGCCGGAGATATAGTAAAAGTGGGAGAAAAGCTTTTAAACTTATAGTTATCCACATTATCCACATAGTTTTCAACATTTTATGTTAAGAAACTATGTGGATTCTTTAATTTACATAATTTATAATCTCACAATTTATAGAATCTCGGTTTTATCAGCAAATCCACATGATTTAAGAATGAGATCCTATTTATGTATACCTGGTTTCCACATTATCCACAACGTCCACAATTTGTTTTGTGGATAACTGCAGCTATTTCTTTTTAAGGGGAGTTGTGGTAAGATAACCACGAAAGCAATGATCGGCAGGATAAGTAAGACTCCCGCTGTGGACCAGCAGTACAAAAAGGTGAGGTTATAGCAGTGAATATTAAGAGCAGTTTCAAGATAGATGCAACAGTAATATCCAATGAGTTCATTGATAAGTACATGGCCGCAGCCAATGGAGAATACATAAAGGAATACTTATATTTCATGCGTCATGAAGGGGAAGAAATTACGGTTTCCATGATTGCAGATGCATTAAATCACACAGACGCGGATGTAACCCGAGCTATGTCATACTGGAAGAACGCCGGTGTCCTGAAAGAGATTTCTTCTGTGAATCAGGCAGCTTCTCCTGCGGTATCTGAGACAGCTTGTTCCGGGGCCGGCATAGCAGAACGCAAAAACATTGAGTCTGCCGGGCGCCGGATGACTTATTCTCCTGAAAAAATCAACAACCTGGCTGGAGATGAGGATTTTTCCCAGCTTCTTTATATAGCGCAGAAATATATGAATAAAGTGTTCACCCAGAGGGAATGTGAAGTGATGGCCTACTTATACGACGGACTCCGCATGTCTGCAGAGCTGTTGGAATATGTGGTAGAGTACTGTGTCCAGGGCGGCCACAGCAGCATCCGTTATATTGAAACAGTGGCTATCAGCTGGCATGAAAAGGGATTTAAGACCATAGAGGATGCCAAGAGTAATGCCCTTACTTTTACCAAGGATTCCTTTGCTGTCATGAAGGCCTTTGGATTAAATGACAGGAAACCAGGAGACTTGGAAAGGGATATTATGGACCGGTGGTTCCGCACCTATGGATTTACCAGGGAGCTGGTGGTTGAAGCCTGCAACCGGACCCTGGCGGCTACTCACACCCCCAGTTTCCAGTACGCGGATAAAATACTGGAAGGCTGGAAAAAGGCTGGTGTGCGTTCTATGGAGGAGATCAGAAAACTGGATGAGCAGTATGCAGGCCGTGTTAAGAATGGGGAGCAAACGGTTGGAAAGAGCAGTGAATTAAAACAGTCCCAGACCTCAAGGGTGAAAAAGGGGCAGAACCAGTTTCAGAATTTCCCCCAAAGAGAGATTGATTATGATGCTCTTGTATTAAAGCAGCTGACGGAACGGCAATAGTTTACATAAAGAACCAGAAAGAATGGAGGTAATTATGGCGCTGAGCAATTCACAATACGATGCCATCATGCGGGCATATGGACAGCAGCAGTTTAAGAACCGGCATGAACAGGAAGAGAGGATTGCAGAAGTTTATCAAAAAATTCCGGTTATTAAGGAGCTTGATGATTTCATCAGTACCAGTGCGGTTGCTAGTGCCCGCAGGCTTCTTGAAGGTGATAAAGGGGCTCTTAAGGCCCTTAAAAATGAAATCGCAGACTTAAGAGAGCAGAAAAGCGTGCTTTTAAAGGCAGCCGGTTTTTCGGCAGATTATATGGAGATGAGGTACCAATGCAGGGATTGTAAGGATACTGGATATGCAGATGGGGTAAAGTGCCACTGCTTCCGGCAATTTGAGATGAAGTATCTTTACGCCCAATCAAACATTGAACAGATTATTGCGGTAGAAAATTTCAACACATTCTCATATGAGTATTATGATGATATCAAAGTGGTTCCGATGTTTAACCGGACAGTCAGACAGTATATGGGACAGGTTGTGGAAACCTGTAAGAGCTTTGTTAAGGAATTTGAGCAAGAGCATGGGAATTTGCTGTTTACAGGCCCCACGGGAGTCGGTAAGACGTTTTTGACCAACTGCATTGCAAGGGAATTGATCGACAGGTATTATTCCGTCATATACTTATCCGCCAATGACTTATTTGAGGTGTTTTCTAAGAACCGGTTTGATTACCAGGATGAAGAAGATATGAAGGGCATGTATCAGCACATACTGGATTGCGATCTCTTAATCATTGATGACCTGGGAACAGAGTTAAATAACAGCTTTACATCTTCGGAATTGTTTTACTGTATAAATGAACGGCTTAATTCCTCCCGTTCCACCATCATTTCCACCAACCATCCCATCAACGAGCTTCGGGACCGTTATACGGAACGGGTGACCTCCAGGCTCATCAGCCGTTATACGGTGATCCCTCTTTCTGGGGATGACATACGCATAAGAAAAAAAGAAAAACGTATTAGATAATATAAAAACCAGGAGGCCTTTGTGGGATAAGGCTCCTGGGTTTTCGGTTTTCTGTATGGTCACTGTTTGATCATGCAGGACTGTTTTTAAAGGCTGGCAAGCCGTTCAAACAGTCTGTTCACATCCACCTGACCATATCCCCATATGTTATTGGGATAAATGTACGCGTCACTGCGTGTCGCCCCGCTGATTAAGAGGCGATTGACATTATTTCCGGTCATTCTGGGGTAATTCCCTCTGGCAATGGCCCATTCAAATACCATGGCAACGATCCCAGATGCATGAGCAGCAGCAGCCCCGGTTCCTGTGACAGATCCGTACATGTTTCCTGGTACAGCGCAGGTAAGCTGGTAACCTGGCGCCGCCACATCGGGCTTGATTTCACCGGTCCTTGTATAGCCCCTGCTGGACTCACCCAGTATGCTGTTACTCATGTCGTTGTAAGCGGTAACGGTCAGCTGATGTCTTCCATTGCCGGGACCAGTCAGGGTGGTATCAGGGTTTGAATTAAGGAAATATGTCTCTCTGGAGATTAAATCTCCGGAAGGCAGCCAGGAATGAAAGGCAAAGGGTTCATTTTCAATGTTTTGAACGCGCAGGTACCAGATGCCTGGAAGCAGATTGTTAAAGCGAAGAACAATGAGCTGATCTCCGTTGCCCTCTTCAAAGATAATGTTGTTGACATAGATTGTAGTCTGGTTAAATATGAAGCTGAATTTTCTGCATTGGTTGAAAGAGGGAAACACGGGCTGGGTGGATTCCCGGTTTGGAGAAGAGATATCGATGGAAAGCCTGGCCGGAGCATATGACCAGATTTCCATGGAAAGCATTGTATCACTACTTCCGACCCTCAGCTCAAAATCATTGTAAAAGGGAGCTCCGTTGTTGGCTTGAAAATAGTGTCTTTGAGTGTTTCCTTCGTTGCCGCCGGAAACGCATATATCGATACCCGGAAGCAGTGTTAAGTAATCAATATAGCTATCCAAAGGACCTCTGCCATCATGCCCTCCCTGATTGGTTCCAAGGGCTATACATACTACAAGAGGCTTTGTTAACTTCTTTGACAAATTAAAGGCAAAACGAACGCCAAGCATAATATCCGATTCCTGATAGCAGAGAGCATTCTCGGGTACAAAAAACAGTCTTTTTAAGTTTTGCTTTGCTTCCTTCAGCTTTACAATTACAAGATCAGCCAGGGGCACTACCCCGCTGAAGAATTCGGCCTCATTCGGGCTGCCGGCAAGAACACTGGCAATAGCAGTCCCGTGTCCCACAGTGTCTGTTGTTGGGACAAGGGATAAAGGATTTTCTGTGCTTAATGCCGCATTGATTTGTTCCCTGGTGTATTCAGAACCAAATGTAAAAGATTCTGGCGGTGTACCACTTTGCTCTGTCTGGTCCCACATCGAGAGGATGCGGGAGGTACCGTCCTGATACTTAAAAGCCGGATGCCCATAGTCGATTCCGGTATCAATGACAGCGACCAGGACTCCAGACCCCAATAAGGACAGATATGGATTTCTCTGAACGGTAGAAATACCAGACTTTTCCAGGCTGGTAGTGGAAGTGAGCGTATAAAGTGTGGGGTAACTATTGTAGGGCTGGCGGCCCAGATCGCAGGGATCCACCGTGGTGACGGGTATGTGCAGAAGAGAATCCCTTAAATTTAAATAGGTAATATTATTTCCAGTATCATAGGAAGGAGCAAGAGTATTGCTGATAATCAGGTCATAGTAATTATTATCTAAAATTTTCGACAAGGGTAATCCTCCCTACTTTAGATCGTACATAGTACATTTTATGCAAACGTATATCAAATATGAGAATCTCCTGAACCTTTGGATTCCAAGGTATGCAATTAGCAGCTGCAGCAAAGAGCGGTAACGTTTACAATGAAATTATGAGCTATAATTGCAGCGATTAACTTGACTATTTCCGCGCATAATGTTATAAAAGAACCGTTGCATTGTAATAGGATACGTTGGAGGAGAGAAGAATGCTTTACGAAGAAAAGACGATAGAAACCATTCCGGTAGGTCCGCTGGGTTTGATACCGTTAAAGAGCTGCAAGGAGTTGGGAGATAAGGTCAATGATTATCTGGTGTCGTGGAGACAGGAACGGGAAAGCGAACATAAGTCCACCATTGCTTTTTCAGGTTACCAGCGGGATTCCTATATGATAGGAGCCAGTACCCCAAGGTTTGGGACCGGTGAGGCTAAGGGCACCCTGCAGGAATCTGTACGCGGAGATGATCTTTATTTTATGGTAGACGTATGTAATTACAGCCTTACCTATTCCTTATGCGGAATGACCAACCATATGTCCCCTGATGACCACTTTCAGGATTTGAAGCGCCTTATCGCTGCATCGGCAGGAAAGGCCCGCCGCATTAATGTGATCATGCCTTTTTTATACGAGAGCAGGCAGCATAAGAGATCCAGCAGAGAATCTCTGGACTGCGCGCTGGCGCTTCGGGAATTGGTGAATATGGGAGTTGAGAACATCATCACCTTTGACGCGCATGATCCGAGAGTGCAGAACGCGATTCCCTTAAAAGGCTTTGAGACCGTTCAGCCCATTTATCAGTTTATCAAATACCTTCTGAGGGAAGAGAAGGAACTGAATATTGACAGCGAGCATATGATGGTCATCAGCCCGGATGAAGGCGGTATGGGACGTGCCGTATTCTTTGCCAATGTTCTTGGCCTTGATATGGGTATGTTCTATAAGCGCAGGGATTACACTCAAGTCGTTAACGGACGCAACCCCATTGTTGCTCATGAATTTTTGGGAAGCAGCGTAGAGGGTAAGGATGTAATCATTGTTGACGATATGATTTCCTCCGGCGAAAGTATGCTGGATGTGGCCAAGGAGCTTAAGAGAAGAAAAGCCAGGAAAGTATTTGTTTGTTCTACCTTTGGACTCTTTACCAATGGCCTCGCAAAGTTTGATGAATATTATGAGAATGGGTTTATTGACAGGATCCTCACAACCAATCTGGTATATCAGACCCCGGACCTTTTGTCCAGGCCATATTATATCAATGTTGATATGAGTAAATATATTGCATTGATCATAGATAATTTAAATCACGATGCCTCTTTGAGCGAGCTTTTAAATCCGACAACCAGAATTAACCGGCTTTTGGAACGTTACCGTGCGGGCGACAGATAACGCGAACCTTATGGAATAATTATCGAGACAAAAGCTGGTTATAGTAGGTGTTACACTTTTCTCCATGTTTTTTTGGGGCGGGAAATCTTATTTTTCCGCCCTGTTTAGGTGCTGCTGGGAGGATCAATACCTGGTTTTGCTTTTGCCGTATCCCTAAAGCCAGACAAGCTGACGGACAGGCTGGGGAACATACTGACTCCATGTCCTCTGGTTTTAATCAGAGTGAAGGCTGCAGGCTGTATGGTCCATCTGGCAGGTTTTCTTGCTTGTGGGTATTTATTATGGCATACAGCGCTTTGACCCATGTAGGTGCCGTTACAGGCGGTACAACGGGAATGGGAGACAATGGTGCTCAGACTTTGGCAGGAATTGCAGCTGCTGTTTTCATTGGCCTAGCAATATTTTCCAGGGACCAGAAGTAAAAAAAAGAAGGCTGTCAACTGACACGACAGCCTTCTTTTTTCAGATTATTCTAATCGGTTAAATTTCTACAAGATGATAAGGAATTAAGTTGGCTGTCAGCATCTGAGCTTCCCGCTGATGGCAGGTGAAGATGATGACCTGATCGGAATAAGTGCTTATCAGCCACTTTAAGGCTATACGAAGTCTGTCATCATCATACAGTACAAAGCTGTCATCAAATATGAAGGGCATCCGCTCTGTCCCCTCCTGGATTAAAGTAGCGGCCGCCAGGCGGAGTGCTAAATATACCTGGTCCATGGTACCGCTGCTGACCTGTTCTAAGG
>JAEWRS010000407.1 GCA_023398855.1 Bacillota bacterium | reverse complement strand
ATCAACTGCTCCTGCAGATTTGCCACTACCGGATGCTCCACTCCATTTCGCAGATACTCTGGAATGGGATTTTCCTTTTGTTCCGGCACCGCAAGAAGCTTTGGCATTAAATCTCCGCCAGGCGTGAGGATCTCAATGGGCTGTACCGTCCTTTTTTGTTCCGTTTCTATGGCTATGGAGGAGGTCGCATCCTTTCCAGATTCTGTCACCGTTGCTTTTTCACCGCAGCCAGTCAGCAGGGATGCTGTTGCAACTGCTATAAACACAGAATAGGCGGGGCGCATTTTCCATCTTATTTTTATGTTCATAAACCAAATTCCTTTCCTGCTGGTTGCCCTTGTTTTGAGGCTTAAAGGGAAACCCTAAAATATTTTTCAATTACCGCCATTTCCTTTTGGATGTACGGAAAGACCTTAGGGGCATTTTATGTAAAATCAGGTCTATTTTAACATATATATGTCGGAAAGGGAAAGGGAATTTATCTCATTGCACCCAAACAGAGGTTATGATATAGTTAAAGCAGTGAAAATACAGTCAGAACCGCTGACTCTAAACTGAAAAGGAGGGATACTTATGTCACCGATTTTGTGGGCTGCCGCGGGTACCGGCTTTACATTCCTCATGACTACTTTGGGCGCCTCCGTTGTCTTTTTTTTCCGAAAAGATGTAAACCCGTCTGTCCAGAGGATCTTTTTAGGCTTTGCCGCGGGTGTCATGATTGCAGCCTCTGTGTGGTCGCTTCTTATCCCGGCCATTGAAGAAGCTCAGGCAACGGGGATTCCAGGCTGGCTGCCTGCTGCCGGAGGATTTGCTTTAGGAGTCGCTTTCCTCATTATTTTGGATACTCTTCTTCCTCACCTTCATCCGGATATGAGCCGTCACGGAAGCAATGAGGCGGAAGGGCTCTCTTCTACCTGGAAACGGACCACCCTCCTGGTCATGGCCGTGACACTTCATAACATTCCGGAAGGCATGGCTGTTGGGCTTGCATTTGCACTGGCAGCCCAGCACGGAGATCCTACCCTTTACACTGCTGCAATGGCCCTTGCCATTGGTATCGGTATCCAGAACTTTCCGGAAGGTGCCGCTATTTCTCTGCCCCTCAGACAGGAAGGACTTTCCCCTGGAAAAGCTTTTATCCGAGGAAGCATGTCCGGTATCGTGGAACCTGTATTCGGGATCCTTACTGTGATCGTTGCAGGCAGTATTCAGCCGCTCATGCCCTGGCTTCTTTCATTTGCTGCAGGTGCCATGATGTACGTTGTGGTGGAAGAACTGATTCCAGAGGCCCACTTGGGAGAGCATTCCAATGCAGGAACTCTTGGTGTTATGGTTGGATTTTTAATTATGATGATTTTAGACGTTGCTTTAGGTTAAGAAAAAAGGATACCCGGGAGTCAGATTTCTTCCTGGATATCCTTTTTCTTTCTTATATTGTTTTTCCTGTCAAAGGTCATATTTATGTTTTGTGCGAAGCCTGGCTAAAGATCTGGCCAGAGAAGCCTCAAAATGAGAATGCTCCTGAATGCTTTTACCCTGTCTCAATTGCTCCGCCGCTCTTTCTCTGGCTTCCTCTGCCCGGCGTTCATCAATATCATCCGGGAGCTCGGCAGTATCAACAAGAAGCGTCACCCGGTTATTGACAATCTGGATGAAGCCATTGCCTACGACGGCATGAATCCACTGGCCGCTTTCATTCATCAGACGAATCTCCCCTACGGACACTGCAATAACCATATCCTCATGATGGGGAAGAATTGCCTTCTCACCATCTGCAAGGGGAATGATCAGCCTTTGGCACTGGCCTTTGTAAAATATCTTATCACTGGCAAGAACCTGAAGGAAAAATGTTTTTGTACTCACAGGCAGCACCTCCAAGCTAAGCCTCTAATGTTCTGGCTTTTTCAATTGCCTCATCAATGGTCCCAACATTAAAAAATGCGGCTTCCGGATAACGGTCCATATCTCCGTCTACGATTGCCTTAAAGCCGCGGACCGTTTCCTTAAGTGGAACGTACTTGCCTGCAACTCCTGTAAAATTCTCTGCAACAGAGAAGGGCTGGGATAAAAACTTCTGGATTTTTCTTGCCCGGTAAACTGTGGTCTTATCCTCATCTCCCAATTCTTCCATACCCAGAATCGCAATAATATCCTGAAGCTCTCTGTATTTCTGAAGAATCTCCTGAACCCTGCGGGCAACTTCATAATGTTCTTCACCCACTACATCCGGTTCCAGGATACGGGAGTTTGAAGCAAGAGGGTCAACTGCAGGATAAATGCCTTGCTCTACAATTTTTCTGGATAAAACAGTTGTGGCATCTAAATGGGCAAAGGTGGTTGCCGGAGCCGGGTCTGTTAAGTCATCGGCAGGCACATAAACGGCCTGAACAGAGGTGACCGAACCGTTTTTTGTGGATGTGATCCTCTCCTGAAGTTCACCCATTTCAGTTGCAAGGGTGGGCTGGTATCCAACCGCTGACGGCATACGTCCTAAAAGGGCAGAAACCTCTGAGCCTGCCTGAGTGAACCGGAATATATTGTCAATAAACAAAAGCACATTTTTATGCTCTTCATCCCGGAAATATTCTGCCATGGTAAGTCCTGACTCAGCCACACGCATACGTGCACCCGGGGGTTCATTCATCTGTCCGAACACCAGGGCAGTCTTGGAAATAACACCAGACTCTCCCATTTCAGTCCAAAGGTCATTCCCCTCGCGGGAACGCTCTCCAACACCGGTAAAAATAGAATATCCGCCATGCTCAGTGGCAATGTTATGGATCAGCTCTTGTATGAGAACCGTTTTCCCGACACCGGCGCCGCCGAACAAACCAATTTTTCCACCTTTTGCATAAGGAGCCAGAAGGTCTATGACCTTTATCCCTGTTTCCAGAATCTCTGCCACAGGGCTCTGTTCCTCAAAGGCCGGCGGATCTCTGTGAATGACCCACTCAGGACCGCCTTTTAACGCCCCTCCGTTGTCAATGGTCTCTCCCAGAACGTTAAACAGCCGTCCTAAGGTCTGCTCCCCAACAGGGACCTTGATTCCATCTCCCGTTGCGGTTACCTCCAGGCCTTTATACAGCCCTTCACTGGAAGCCAGCATAATGCAGCGGACTGTACTGTTGCCCATATGCTGTGCAACTTCCATGACGCAGCGTCTCCCTTCATTATCCACCTCAAGGGCGTCCTTAATGCGGGGAAGGTCGCTGCCTTCAAAAAACTCTACGTCTACTACAGGTCCAAGGACCTGTACGATCTTTCCTTTATTCATAATCTGTTACTCACAGTCGTGAGGACTCCTCCTCTCTAATG
>JAEWRS010000363.1 GCA_023398855.1 Bacillota bacterium | reverse complement strand
CCAGGCTGATATTGATGGTGTAAGAGTCACCGGCTGGGTGGAAAACTCTGAAGCTGAGCCTCAGTATTGTCTGTTCTATGCCATGAACTGGAACGGTGAAAAGCATTTCTATCGCTATGATCTTTCTGAAAAGACCATACAGAGATACTATGCTTCCGTGGTTTCTAATGAGGAGTATGTGAAAATGGCCAACACATACAATGATCTGACAAAGGATTACCGAATGCAGTTTTATATTCTCATTGTAGTGAGCGTTGTTGCCCTTGGCCTCCTGATTACTTTAATTGTTTTGGTAAGAAAAGGAGGCGGATCAGGCCCTGGGCGAATGGACGGGGACAGCTCCGAAAAGAGAAAGGGACGAAAAAAGGCTGATGACAGATTATGGGCTGATCCGGAGGAAGAGATCCCTTCAAGCAGGATCAAGCGATACACCAGAGAAGAGTTTGACAGAGAGAGTACTAATATAGGAGATTCTATAGCGGAAGATTCGGATGGCAACATCCCCAAATACAAGATGATGCCGGAACATGAGGAAGAGTATAGGGACAAGCCTGATTATGAGCCTGGCAATGAACAAGTGGAAGAGGATGATTTTATTATGGAGGGGAGCCTGGAAGACCTGGAACGTAATTTGTCATCTGCCTCAGAAATGCCTCTCATAAATTCCAAGGGCAAGAAGGACCTGGGGATGGAAATTAAGGAACTGGAATACTCTAAGGAGGAGACTTCGGAGGACGAAGATGACTTTGAGTTTCTGGATCTGGACGATTAAAGAATGACGAAAAGATACAATAATAAATTAAGCTGATTCAGACATGAAAAAGTAACGAAAGCACCTGAATAAAGGTGCTTTCGTTATAGACTTTTATAGTATATCACAAATTTAAATTCATTGGAGATCCTCCACCACTTTTGTTTTGCAAATGAAACCCAGGGGTCGCCAGGGTGCACATAAAATATCCATATATAATTGATTACATTTGACCATATAATGACTAACAGACAGGAGACAATCCGCGTCAAATAAGGGGATTGATACCAATCCATATTTCATATTGAAAAAATCAGCATTTTGTGCTACCATATATATAACAGGTATAACGAAAGATGGTGAAAATATGTTCTTGCAAATTGATTTTAACAGTGATGAAGCGATTTACATCCAGCTTCGGAACCAGATAATCGTAGGAATCGCCACAGAAAGTATAAGAGAAGGTGACCCCTTGCCTTCCGTGCGCCAGATGGCCGACAACATAGGTATTAATATGCATACGGTAAATAAGGCATACTCCGTGCTGAAACAGGAAGGATTTGTTAAGCTGGACCGCCGTAAGGGAGCCGTTGTATCCCTGGACGTGGATAAAATTCAGGTCCTTGATGAAATGCGCAGAGATTTAAGCGTTGTGCTTGCCAGAGGAGTCTGTAAAAATGTATCATATGAAGAGGTTCATCAGTTGGTTGACGAGATATTCCAGTCATTTTTAAAGGGTCAGAGGGAAGAGTGATTTACTGGATTGGAGGTTCCATATGTTATGTGAAAGATGTAAAATTCGCGAAGCAAATATACAATATACAGAAGTGGTAAACGGCACAAAAAAGGAACATCATTTTTGCGCACAATGTGCAAAAGAGATGGATTTTGGTGTTTATGCAGCCATTTTTGACGGAGAGTTTCCTTTAGGAAAACTGCTTTCCGGCCTTCTTGGAATAGAAGACAAGAGTCAGGGACCTGATAAACTCCATCAGATCGTTTGTCCATCCTGCGGTACCAGCTATGATGAGTTTGTACGGGACAGCAGGTTTGGCTGTGCAGACTGTTACAGTGTTTTTGGTCCGCTTATGGAGGACAGTTTAAAGCAGCTTCATGGAAACCTGGTCCATACGGGGAAAAGTCCGGTTTATCAAAAGCCGGATCATCTGTCCACGGGTTTGGGACCGGGAGGCAGTTCCGGCCAGGAGGGGGAAGGCTCTGCTGGTATGACACCTGATCCAAAGTCAATGGAAAATCATGAAGAAATCTTTCAGTGGAATGCCAAATTAAAAGAGGCTTTGCGCTTTGAGGATTATGAGCTGGCAGCAGTATGCCGTGATAAGATAAAAGAGCTTAAGAAAGGAAATGAAACAAATGCTTAGATGGTTTGAACAGCAGGATACTGGCCGGCCTGGAATCATTAGCAGCAGGATCCGCCTGGTCAGGAACTGTCAAGGGTATCAGTTTCCTTCCACTATGAATGAAAAAGAAAGCGGTGAGCTGGTCCGCAGACTGGAATTTGGTTTAAAGGATTTGGGCAAAAGTGAAGGAAGAGATTATGGATTTTTCATGATTGGTGAGCTGGAAGAACTGGAACGGGCAGCTCTCAGAGAAAGACGGATATTAAATTCAGCAGCTGTTTCCAATACAAAACCTGCGGGACTTCTTGTCTCCGGGAACGAAGATACGGGAATTGTGCTTAACTGTGATGATCATATAAGGATCCAGCTTCTTCAAAGGGGGCTCCATTTGGATGAGCTTTGGGAACGGGCGAATAAGATCGATGATTATATTAACGAACGGTTTGCCTATGCCTTTGATGACCGGTATGGGTATCTCACATCCTTCCCCACTAATGTAGGGACCGGCTTAAGGGCAACTGTGGTAGTACATCTTCCCATGTTGTCACAAGGGAAAAAATTTCAGGGCCTTATCAGTGATATGGGCCGCTTCGGAGCCTCTGTCAGGGGTGTTCATGGGGAAAGGGATGAAAACTTTGGTTCACTTTATGAAATATCCAATCAGAAAACATTGGGACAGACGGAACGGGAGATCATGGATACTGTTTCAAAGGCAGCCATCCAATTGACTAACCAGGAGCTTCAGGTGAGAAAGCTTTCACTCCAAAGACACCGGGAGGAGAGAGAGGATGAGGTTTATAAATCTTATGGGGTACTAAAATATTCCAGAAGGCTTACCTCAAGGGATGCCATGATTTTTTTATCACAGATTATGGCAGGACTTGCAGACGGTTTGATCCACACAAAGGATGTTTTTTCCGTATACCGCCTGATGCTTGGAATCCAGCCTGCGAATTTACAGATGATTTCGGACCGTCCATTGAGCAAGGAAGAACTGGATGGGGCCAGGGCAGAATTCGTACGGAAGGAATTACCTGAGCTTTAGAAATACTCTTTTTGGGTTTCTTACAGATCGCAGCAGCGGCCAAGGAATGTGTAAGTATATGTTCCTGGTCCGCTGTCCGCGTAAATAAAATAACAGGAGGATCGCATTTATGATAGACAGATTTACGGCAAAAGCCCGTACGGCCATTAATCTGGCCGTACAGTCGGCGGAACGTCTTGGTCACAGCTATGTGGGAACGGAACACCTGCTGATTGGGCTTTTAGAAGAAGGCAGCGGCGTGGCATCCAGAGTTCTGGAGGAGAATGGGGTTAAGGAAGATAAGGTTTTAAACCTGATCAGCCAGCTGATTGCACCTGATCAGTCGCTGCGGCTTAAAGAGGATGGGGGATATACCCCAGGTGCCAGAAGGGTATTGGAAAACAGCTACCGGGAGGCTGTACGATTTAAAGCGAATCTGATTGGCACGGAGCACTTGCTTATTTCTATAATCCGTGACAATGATTGTGTGGCTTCCAGGCTTTTAAATACTCTAGGGATCAGCATTCAAAAGCTTTATATCGATGTATTGTCAGCCATGGGAGAAGATGCTCCTGCAAATAAAGAGGAACTCATGAAATCTCCAAAAGCAAAGGGAAGCACTCCTACTCTTGACAGCTACAGCAGGGATCTGACAGAGCTTGCGGTTAAGGGAAAGCTTGATCCTGTTATTGGAAGGGAATCAGAGATCAAGCGTTTGATTCAGATTCTTAGCCGCAGGACCAAAAACAACCCATGTCTTATCGGAGAGCCTGGAGTTGGTAAGACCGCAGTTGTGGAAGGCCTGGCTCAGATGATATCAGAAGGCGATGTTCCTGAAACCATCGCCGGAAAAAGGTTGTTGACTCTGGATTTATCCGGTATGGTGGCCGGCTCCAAATACAGGGGAGAATTTGAAGAAAGAATTAAAAAGGTGATTGCAGAGGTAATCGAAGATGGAGACGTTCTTTTGTTCATAGATGAGATCCATACGATCATCGGTGCGGGCGGTGCGGAAGGTGCCATTGATGCTTCCAATATATTAAAACCGTCTCTGGCACGGGGCGAGCTGCAGCTGATCGGTGCAACGACTATTGAGGAGTACCGGAAATACATTGAGAAAGATTCCGCATTAGAACGGCGTTTTCAGCCTGTTACAGTGGAGGAACCTTCAGAAGAGGCAGCTGTCAGTATATTAAGGGGGCTGAAGGGGCGATACGAAGAACACCATAGGGTGACTATTACGGATGATGCCCTTAAAGCTGCTGTTAAGCTGTCCTCCAGGTATATCAATGACCGCTTCCTTCCTGATAAGGCCATTGATGTCATTGACGAAGCTTCCTCAAAGGTGCGCCTGACCACATATGTGGAGCCAGCTGAAATCAAGGAGCTGGAAGCTGAGATCGAGCAGCTGGAGGATCAGAAGGAAGCTGCTATCAAAGCGGAAGCCTATGAAAAGGCAGGAACCATTAAAAAGAAGCAGGAAAAGAAACGGGAAAAAATAGAAAAGATCAAAGAGCGGTGGCAAAAAGAAAAAACCTCTAAGAGCCTTATCGTAGATGAGGCAGAGATCGCTGATGTGGTATCCAGCTGGACTAAAATTCCTGTTAGTAAATTAGAAGAAGGGGAGAGCGAGCGCCTCCGCAATCTTGAGAACATCCTTCATGAAAGAGTGATCGGCCAGGAGGAGGCGGTCACAGCCGTATCAAAGGCAATACGCCGTGGAAGAGTAGGCCTTAAGGATCCCAAACGTCCCATTGGCTCCTTCTTGTTTTTGGGGCCCACGGGTGTGGGAAAGACCGAGCTTTCTAAAGCACTTTCCGAGGCAATGTTTGGAACGGAAAATGCTTTAATCCGGGTAGACATGTCTGAATACATGGAAAAACACAGTGTTTCCAAGATGATCGGTTCTCCTCCGGGATACGTAGGCTATGATGAAGGCGGACAGCTCAGTGAAAAGGTCCGCAGAAATCCTTACTCAGTAGTACTGTTTGATGAGATCGAAAAGGCACATCCTGATGTGTTTAACATCTTGCTTCAGGTATTGGATGACGGACATATCACTGATGCTCAGGGCCGGAAGATCGATTTTAAGAATACCATTATTATCATGACCTCTAATGCAGGGGCTGAGAGTATCATCTCTCCTAAACGTCTGGGTTTTGGGGCAGTCGCCGATGAAAAGGCTGATTATAAGCTTATGAAGGATCGGGTGATGGAAGAGGTAAAGCGTCTGTTTAAACCTGAATTTATAAACAGGATTGATGAGATCATCGTATTCCATCCGTTAAATAAGACTCACATGAAAGATATTGTTACAATTATGATGAAAGATATTATGAAGCGGACCTCAGAGCAGATGAATATCACTCTGTCAATCGAAGAAGAAGCCAAGGAATACCTGATCAATAAGGGATACGATCCGAAATACGGTGCAAGGCCATTAAGGCGAACCATTCAGAACTGCCTGGAGGATAAGCTGGCAGAAGAGATATTAAATGGGACGGTAAAAACAGGGGATGATGTGATTGTGAC
>JAEWRS010000335.1 GCA_023398855.1 Bacillota bacterium | reverse complement strand
TGCATAATCCACGGACAAACTGCGGGTAATTACCACCACCAAAAGGGATAGGGCAAAGGCAGTAATCATTACAAGCATCTGCTTATTAGAAAGCAGGCTTTTTAACAGCTGCATGAATTTCTGCATTTCATCCACTGACATATCATTTGTTAAAACACCGGCATTCTGCTTCACGTATAAAAGGGCATAATAAATAAATACCCCGCAGCTTACCGGTATCACTGAGATTACACTCCCGGACAATCCTACAATCAATGGAATGGCATAAGGGATCTTTAAAAGGAAAAATATCGGGGTCAGCACCAGCAGATAACTGTCACCCGGCTGAAATCCATAATAAAGAAGGCCTGCAGCCACAATAAATACGCCCATAACCAATGTGATTTCAAGAGATATTCCTGACAAATGGGCAAGCATAAAGCCTGCAGCCAGAAAGGAAATGCCTCCATAGGGTAAAAAAGAGCATACCAGAGCCAGAACCACTGGGATATAGGCCTCCGTAAGCTTTGACATAAAGCCAATATTCTTATTCATCAGGGAAAACGCCAGAAAACTGAAAATGAACTTGACTAAAGGCGTTATATAGATGTCAAATCTCGCGTAAAACTCTTTTAATCGTTCCTTAAATACCAGAAGGCCCATCATAATGTCCGTCCTCCCTTTGTCCTTTTTAAGGGTCTGGTGTTTCCCTCATACCGCTTGTCCAAACGCTTTAATTTCGCCAGATAAACCTTAATCCCGCGGCTGGAATATTCGTATCGTTTCAAGTATACAATAGCGCTGATTCCCAGGTAAATCACCAGTCCAACCAGATAAATCATACCAATCCGCAGCCCTGCCGACGTCAGCCCTTTAAGCTCCATGGTGTTCAGCCACCGTTCCATATCATACAATACCCATAAAATCAGACACAAGGCAAAGCTTATAGTGTAACTGAAAAAGGAGCGGAACAGCTTGCTGCTGATGTAATCACCTTTGAAGTACCGGCTAATAGGAAATATCCGCTTACCTTCATGTTTTTCAAACATCGCAAGGCTGGTCATAATTTTAATTTTTTCTTCACTAAGCATATGGTTTCCTCACTATACCATAAGATATCAACCTATTATAGCATAGATACTTTTACTTTGCGAGCCTAATAAGGAATTTTTATTTTTTTAAATGAGAAGGCATATACCTTATACAGAGTAAACTGAAAATAAATCAGGTTGGAAAGTCTGAATCCAAATGACTTTCCAACCTGTTATAATGCAAAAATCCGGGTGTAAGGCCAATATCTTGTCAACATCTCTGCTCAGCAATCTGCCACATTTCTTTATTCATATCTCAGGGCATCAATGGGATCTGCCTTTGCTGCTTTGGAAGCCGGGTAAATGCCGAAGAATAAGCCAACCAACGCTGAGAAGCTTACTGCAACCAATACAACTGCCGGTTTTATGACCACCGACAGGCCAAAGATTGCTCCTCCTGCCAATACCAATCCGCCGCCGACCACAACTCCCAGGATACCGCCTAAGGCGGAAAGAATAGCTGATTCGGTTAAAAACTGAATGAGTACATCTCTTGTCCTTGCTCCCAGGGCCTTACGGATCCCGATTTCTCTTGTCCGTTCTGTAACAGAAACCAGCATAATGTTCATGATCCCGATACCCCCCACTAACAGGGAGATAGCCGCAATTCCTCCTACGGCAGCGGACAGGCCTCCCATAACAGAGTCCACACTCCCCATTTCACTGGACACCGAATAAAAGGTGACATCTTCCTTGTTCCGGTTTTTGACCTTTGCCAGATAGGAAATGAACATTTCTGAAAATGCCTTCATATCGGTTCCTTTTTTTGCATAAAGCCGCAGATCATAAATGTAATCGTTGGGCCAGGTCACTATCGTATTGGGCACATATCCTGCTTTCGTTTCATTGGAACCAGACATCATGGCCTCAAACGGATTCTGGTCCAGCCGGTAGACCCCTACAACATTGTAATCATCCGTAATTCCGTTAATAGTGGTACGAAAGATTTTCCCCACTGCATTTTCCATGCCAAACAACGCTTTTGCGCCCTTTGCCTCCAGCACAACATTATTCTTTCTTCCTTTAATGTCAGCCTCGTTTAAATTACGGCCATGGATGATGTTGATCTTCTGGACTTCAGGATAATTGGCGTAAATTCCTTCAAACCGGTACTTGACTTTATTTCGGCCAAAGACTGCCTCAGCATTGACTGTGGTATCACTGTCAATATAACTGATTTCGTCTCCAAATACTTCTTTCACCCGATCCATTTCGTCCAGATTAAAGTAATCGCTTTCCCTCATACCCTCCCCATCCTTTGGCCATACATACACATAAGCCAGGGTAACTCCCACATTTTTGTACAGGTCAGATACCATAAACCTCATTGTGTCTCCAATTGATACAATGGCAATAACAGATCCAATTCCAATGATAATCCCAAGCATGGTCAGAAAGGACCTCATTTTGTTGGCCTTAATGGCATGTATGGCCATACTCATGTTTTCCAGCAGCATGACTTCCCCTCCTATTCATATCTTAACGCTTCAATGGGATCCTTTTTCGCTGCCTTAGAAGCAGGATAAAGCCCAAAGAATATACCCACCAAAGCTGAGAATCCTACTGCCATGACCACCACAGAGGGTCTGATTACCACGGTCATACCAAAAGCAGCTCCTCCTGCTTTTACAAGAACCACACCAAGAAGGATTCCAATGATTCCACCGCAGGCCGACATAAAGGCCGATTCAGTTAAAAATTGCACCATGATATCTCTTGTCCTTGCGCCAAGAGCCTTACGGACTCCAATTTCCCTTGTTCGTTCCGTAACGGAAACCATCATGATATTCATGATCCCGATCCCGCCTACCAGCAAGGAGATAGCGGCAATTCCGCCGACAGCGGCCGCCATTCCGGATAGACCGGCATCCACACTTCCCATCTGCTCGACAACAGACATGGTTCGGATCTCTGATTCTGGGCGGCCTTTTAATTTTGCCACATACCTGGTAAGTTCCGCAAGAAATGCTTTCACATCAACGCCATCGCTGACATAAAAATTTAAATCCGAAAAATAATCATTGGGTTTTGTAAGGACCGTATAAGGCATGAAACCTGCCTGTGTCTGACCGTTCCCCATTAACATAGCCATCATGGGTGAAATATCCTTATGATAAACTCCTACAACCATGTACTCCTGTGTGTCTTTATTAATGGTCATGCGGAACGTTTTGCCTACGCAGTTGGCCGTACCGAACAGCTCTATTGCGCCCTTATCCTCTAAAACCACATGCTTTTCCGACCCTTTTACATCTGCCGTATTAATGGCTCTGCCGTAAATGATATCCAGCGGCTGTACATCGGAATAATTGGAATCAATGCCCTGGAATCGATATTTCACCTTCCTTCGCCCATTGACCGCATCTCCGTCAGCACTGGCATCGCTGTCAATATACTGGATTTTATCCTGGTACACTTCCTTGACCCGGTCCATTTCAGCCCTGGTAAAATAATCAGACATACGAAAATCCGTCACATCCCAGGAAACCATAATGAGTGCCCGGTTATAACCCACATCCTTGTAAGCATCGGAGAATAAATTCCTCATACTGTCACCTACGGATACAATGGCAATCACTGCTCCAATGCCAATGATGATTCCCAGCATCGTTAAAAAGGATCTCATTTTATTGGACCGTATGGCGTGAAGCGCCATACTCATGTTCTCTAACAGCATGGCGTCCCTTCTTTCTCAATAGTTACAGACTCTCCCTGCGCCCTGACTCTGGGAATATTAATCTCATCACTGACCAGCTGCCCATCCCGAAAACGGATGATTCTCTCTGTAAAAGCGGCAATATCCTCTTCATGGGTTACCAGCACAACGGTAGCCCCCTCCTCGTGAAGCTTGGAAAACAACTCCAAAATCTCTTTTGAAGAGGCTGTATCCAGGTTGCCCGTAGGTTCGTCGGCCAGAATCAGGGGCGGCTCATTTGCAAGCGCCCTGGCAATGGCAACCCTCTGGCGCTGTCCTCCTGAAAGTTCATTGGGCATGTGCTCATAACGGGTTCCCAGCCCTACCCGTTCCAAAAGCAATAAAGCACGTTCCTCCCTGGTTTTTTTTGATATATGGGCGTAAGTCATGGGGAGCTCCACATTTTTTAATGCAGAAGTCCTTGATATGAGATTAAAAGACTGGAAGACAAATCCCATCTTACGGTTTCTGATTGCTGATAAATCATCTGCAGGAAGCTCTGCCGTATCAATGTCGTCTAGATAATAATGCCCCATAGTCGGTCGGTCCAGGCACCCTAAGATATTCATTAAGGTTGACTTTCCAGAGCCAGACTGCCCCATGATAGCAACAAATTCACCCCGCTTAATGGTTAAATTCACCCGTTCTAATCCCAAAACCTTAATGGAACCTGTATCGTAAACCTTCACCACATCCACCAGTTTAATTAAATCTTCCGTTATATTCTCTTTTTTCTGGGCAGGAAGCTTATCCTTTTTTTTCCACATACTTCCTCCCCCTTACTGAACCGGCGAAATAACGGTTACTGCCATTCCTTCTGTCAGCATAGGAGTTGGGGCATCAATCACCTGCATCCCTTCTGTCAGGGCTCCATCTTCTTCTGGAATGATCTCTGCCTGGATATCACTCTCTACCCCGGTTTTCACGGGTATAAAGGTTACTGTTTTATCCTTTACACAGGCAATGGCTGTGCTTCCGTCAGGCTGCTGGACCACTGCTGAAATAGGCACTACCCATACATCCTCGGCCTTTTGAAGCTCAATTTTCGCCTTTGCGGTTATGCCTGCAATCAGCTTCGTATTCTGGTCAATGATCCGTATGGTGGTGGGAATAACTCTTTCCGTAGAACCACTACCCTTTTCCTCTCCTGTAGGAGAAATAGCAATTACCTCTCCTCTGGCAGTTTCACCGTTTAAAATATCCGCACTGATTTCCACCGTCTGTCCCAGGGCAACCTTTCCTATGGAATATTCGCTGACATTGATCTTCATTTCCAGCACATCCAGATTGTTAATGATAAACATGGGTTTGTCATCATCAGTTTTATCTGCAAAACGGCCCACCTTACAGTTAACTCTTACCACTGTACCTGCAATGGGGCTGGTGACCTTTGTATTATTTAATGCTTCCTTCTTCTGCTCCAGTTCAAAGGCCTCTTTTTCAATCTGAAGAGCATAAGACTCATTGGCCACCGGTTTTCCATTTTTCAAAGTATATGTACTCATTTCCCGGTGTGCGTCATTCATGGTATTGGAGGCATTCTCCAGTTCCACCTGGGAAGAACTCCCTCCCTGGTAAAGAGCCAGAGTCCGGTTATAGTTTGCCACGGCAGTGTCATAATCCTGTTTTGCCTTTGCATATCCGTTTTCTGCTTCCCGCTGTTTATCCCCATAGGTGCTCATTGCCAGGTCATAGGCATTCTGGGCGATATCCACTTCTTTTTTTGCATCCTTGTCATCAATAGTGGCCAAAACCTGTCCTTTTTCTATACGGTCTCCTTCCTTAACAAGAAGCTCCAGGATCTCTGAATGAAGATTTGATACGACTTCCACGCTGTCTGTTCCCTGGACAGGTCCGCTTACGGAAAGCATTTCCAATACCTCTCCCTTTGCAAGGGGTGAAACAGTTACAGGCATTGCAACGCTTTTACCGCCAGCCACAACCTTGAAGACAACAAAAAAGGCTACAACAGCCACCGCTCCAATGGTAATGATCTTTTTCTTTTTACTCCACTTTTTCCGCGGGCCTTTTTTCTTCTTTTTCCCGCCCTTTTCCTCTTCCATCAGGCTCTGCAGCTCTATATTAAATACTTCATCAGACATTGGCTCAATATCCACCGCTTCGCCCGTTTCCCTCTCATTGTTCTCAAATCTGTTCATGCCCGTCTCCCTCCTGTATTGGCGACATTCTTTTTTCCTTATTATAACGGACTCATATAACGTTTTTAAGTATAAAATTCTTATAATTTTCTAAACTTTTCAATCTTAATATGCTTTTTCACATCATTAATGGTTGAAACAGCTTTTTTTCTCTTTTCATTTCAATTATTATGTTGTTTTTATGGAACTGTAGAGTTTTTATTTTCAGACAAACACTTAATTTAAAAATATAAATTTCATTTTATCCCTCACACGCCTTAATTTTCCGAATATAATTATAAGGATAACAAATACAGGGAATCACCTTATGAATGAACATTATCCGTTTGTAAATCCTCCCCTTCCTTATGATTACGATGCTTTAGAACCGTGCATCGACACAAAGACCATGTGCCTCCACCATGACAGACACTTACAGGCCTATGTGGATAACCTCAATGAAACCCTGAAAAACTGTCCGGATCTGCAATGCTGGTCCTTAAAAAAGCTGCTCTGCAATGCAGACTGCCTGCAAAAAGACGTTCAGAGATCCGTCAGGAATAACGGAGGCGGAGTTTATAACCACATATTTTATTTTAACGGTATGTCAAATTCTGAAACACGCTGTCAGGCTGGAATGCTCTATTATGCGCTGGTCGCGGATTTTGGCTCAACAGAAGCCTTTTACATGGAATTTGAGGAAAAAGCCATGTCAGTCTTTGGCTCCGGGTACGCATGGCTGGTCATGAACCAATGCGGTAAGCTTGAAATCGTAACAACGGCAAATCAAGATAACCCGATTGTGCAGAATCTCTGCCCGGTCCTTACCATCGATGTGTGGGAACATGCTTACTACTTATTGCACTACAACGAACGGGCGGCCTATATCCAAAACTGGTTCCAGGTAATAGACTGGGAACGCGCCAACAGGAATTACCAGAAATGCCTGGCATGCATGAACTAAATAACCGAGCCTCCTCCTTCTTCCCAAAAACTGAATCTGTTATATATGAAAAGCACCGCCATTTCATAAAAATGAGGCGGTGCTTTCTCTTCTCAGTCCTTATTACAATCCAAACCATGATTTCTCTTATTTTACAGTCAGCACATGTACCCGTTTACCATCTTCCAAAGGACTGCTGCTCTGCATCACCACTTCATCTCCTTGGGAAAGTCCCTCTGACACTTCACAATAAGCATTCTTTTTCCTTCCCTCCGTAATTGCGGTCTTAACCACACTTCCATCGGTAACTTTGTATACGAAAGCTCCGGAATCATCAGACTGGATACACTTCGCCGGAATGTATACGGAACTGTTTTCCTTATTATCGGACACCTTAACATCCGCTGTCAGACCGATATAGCTGACCTTACTTGCTTCTTCCAGCTGTACGGTTACTGTAAACATCCCTGTTGAAGCATTGGAAACGGATGATATCTCAGAGATAGTTCCAAGGCAGCTTTCGCCTAAAGACTGAAGGCCGACCATCATATCTATTCCGGTTTTCAACTGGTCTATGTCCATGTCAGCCACCTGGATCTTCACTTTCTTTCCGCTGTCGTCAATGACGGTCATGGACTTGACCTGGGGGGAAACCATCTGGCCTATTTCCACATAAATGTTTGTCACCATTCCTGATATGGGGGAGGTCACCTTACAGTCGTCAAATTTCTTCTGTACAATATCCAAAGAAGCCTTGGCACTGTCCAGCTGGGCCTTTGTAACATCGTAATTACCGGCCTGCCCGTTGGTGGCTGCCTGAAGCTGTACGGCAGCCGTATCCATCTGAGCTTTTGCTCCTTCATACTCTGCCTGGGAAACGGCGCCTCCTTCATAAAGGGCCTGTAAACGGCTGAAGTTATCCCTTGCCATTTGAAAGGCGATCTCAGCCGGCCTTACGCCTGTGTTCTGCCGGCTGGCTTTTTCCGCATTTTTAAAAGCGGCTTCCGCTGCCTGATATCCTGCCTTTGCCTGTTCCAGCTGAAGTCCTGCATCCTGGTCATCCACCTGAAATAAAACATCTCCGGAATTTACATGGTCCCCTTCTTTCACCGGAATTGCTAAAATCTTTCCGCTGCCGTTAGGCATCACATCAACACTGCTGAGGCCTTCCACAGTTCCCTTCCATACCATGTCAGAAAGATCTTTTCCCGATTTTGCTACCGCAACGGTGACCTCAGTCTGCTGATTTTCTGCCCCGCAGCCAGTAAGCGAGCCCAGCAATATGGCCATTGCCATAAAACTTATAAAATTTTTTTTCATCTTTTCTGACCTCCTGTAAGCCCTATTCATTTCAGATGTATTTTAAC
>JAEWRS010000259.1 GCA_023398855.1 Bacillota bacterium | reverse complement strand
TGAAACGTGCCTGCTACCTCTCGTTTTGTTTGCGAAAAGTGTGTGCGAGGCCGACGGCAACATGGGAACCCGGTTGGCCGTAAGAAAGGATCAAGCATTTATGGAAACAGTTAGATTTGATGAATTAGAGTTAGATGAAAGAATTCTGCGTGCAGTAGCGGATATGGGATTTGAAGAGGCATCACCCATTCAGGCTCAGGCTATTCCGGTCCAGGCAGAGGGCAGGGATATTATTGGCCAGGCTCAGACAGGAACTGGAAAAACGGCAGCCTTTGGTATCCCTCTGTTGCAGAAAGTTGACCCAAAGGTGAAGAAGCTTCAGGCGGTGGCCCTCTGTCCTACCAGAGAGCTTGCTATTCAGGTGGCAGATGAAATCCGCAGGCTTGCAAAATATATGCACGGCGTTAAGGTGGTACCCATTTATGGAGGACAGGATATTGTAAAGCAAATCCGTTCGTTAAAAGACGGCACTCAGATTATTATTGGGACTCCGGGACGCGTGATGGATCATATGCGCAGAAAGACCGTGAAATTTGACCATGTTCATACGGTGGTTATGGATGAAGCGGATGAAATGCTGAATATGGGCTTTTTGGAAGATATGGAAACAATTTTAAGCCAGCTTCCAGAGGAAAGGCAGACGGTTATGTTTTCCGCTACCATGCCTTCTGCCATCATGGAGATTGCCAGAAAGTTCCAGCAGGATCCTGTGACAGTCAAGGTGGTAAAAAAGGAACTGACGGTCCCCAAGGTGACCCAGTATTATTATGAGGTAAAACCAAAGAGCAAGCTAGAGGTTATGTGCCGTCTCCTTGACATGTATGCCCCAAAGCTGTCTGTTGTTTTCTGCAATACAAAAAAGCAGGTAGATGAACTGGTACAGGCCCTTCAGGGACGGGGATACTTTGCAGAAGGATTGCATGGAGATTTAAAGCAGATTCAGCGTGACAGGGTCATGGGAAGCTTCCGTAACGGTAAGACGGAGATTCTTGTGGCGACCGACGTTGCAGCCCGTGGAATCGACGTGGACGACGTAGGAGCTGTATTTAATTACGATCTTCCACAGGACGATGAATATTATGTCCACAGAATCGGCCGTACCGGCCGTGCAGGACGAGAAGGTATTGCCTTCAGTTTTGTGGTTGGTAAAGAGGTTTATAAGCTTCGTGACATTCAGCGTTACTGCAAGACCAAGATTGTACCTCAGGCGATCCCATCTTTAAATGATGTAACAGCCATAAAGGTAGATAAAATTTTAGAGTCAGTGGCTGATACCATCGGAGATACGGATTTAAGCAAAATGGTAAACATTATCGAAAAGAAGCTACTGGAAGAAGACTACACTTCTCTTGACCTGGCAGCCGCATTGCTTAAGATGACCATGGGCGAGGAAAATGAGGATATTATTGATACAAGAGAACCTCGTTCCCTTGATGCTCTGGATAATCTCTATGGCGGTGGCAGCAGAGGACGTAGCAACAGCAGCAACAGCAGCAGCAGGAACGGAAGCGGCCGGGGAGGAAGGTATGATTCTTCTTCCAGAGATGACATGGCCCGCCTGTTCATTAATATAGGAAAAAACCAGAACGTAAAACCGGGAGATATTCTGGGAGCGATTGCCGGAGAATCCGGTATGCCTGGAAAAATGGTTGGAAGTATTGATATGTATGACAAATATACCTTTGTAGAGGTGCCAAGAGAGAACGCTGACACCATATTACAGGCCATGAAGGATGTAAAGATCAAAGGAAAGAATATCCATATGGAAAAAGCCAACGGAAAAGGCAAATAAATTTCCGGGAGCTGGACGAGGAAGGAAGACAACACGTCTTACCGGAGCCGCCTTGCTCCTGTTTTTTTGTCTTGACGGGTTCAATGGTTTTATCTTAAGGTCTCCTTGTTTTTTGTGGAAAAAGAAGTTAAAATAAAGTAATAATGTGGATATGTGTGGAGGTAAAGATGGCCGAGTGGAAGAAGAATGATAGAATAGAAGCATTGATTGAAGATATGAGCGAAACCGGGGAAGGAATCGGCAAAACAGACGGATTCACCTGGTTCATTAAGGATACAGTGATTGGAGACAGGGTTGAGGCCAAAGTAATGAAAACCAAGAAATCTTATGGTTTTGCTAAACTGGAACAAATTCTGGAGCCGTCGTTAACCCGTGTAGTACCCAAGTGTCCGGTCGCAGGTCCATGCGGGGGCTGCCAGCTTCAGGCAATGGATTATGAGGAACAGCTCCGTTATAAGGAACGGAAGATTTTTAATAGTATCACCAGGATCGGCGGCTTTTCGGATATTCCTATGCTGCCTGTTATGGGAATGGACGAGCCTTGGAGATATAGGAATAAGGCGCAGTTTCCATGGGGACTTGATAGGGATGGAGCTGTTATTACTGGATTTTACGCAGGGCGCAGCCATTCCATCGTTGCGTGTGAAGACTGTCTCCTGGGGATAGAGGAGAACCAGGAGGTCTTAAAGCGGATTAAGGCCCATATGGAAAAGTATCATTTGTTTCCATATGACGAGGCCACCCACAAAGGTTTGATCCGGCAC
>JAEWRS010000185.1 GCA_023398855.1 Bacillota bacterium | reverse complement strand
GTACCATGCCATATGCCCGCGCATCTCCCGCATGGCCACAGACTCCCCTTTGTGTTCCATTTCCAGGGTCCCATGGCGAATGATCATCTTAGCAATCTCCTCTCTGTCAGGTCCTGGAAGCAATTTTCCTGTTTCCAGGTAATGAAGCGTCCTGGAAAAGATCCAGGGATTTCCCTTGGCCCCTCTGGCGATCATCACTCCGTCACAGCCGGTTTTATCCATAAGATCCCTGGCATCCTGGGGTTTAAAAACATCGCCGTTTCCAATAACCGGAATCGCCACAGCTTCCTTTACCTTCCTTATAATTTCCCAGTCCGCGGTTCCCGAATAATACTGCTCCCTGGTTCTTCCGTGGACAGCTACGGCTGCCACTCCGCAGCTCTCTGCCATTTTAGCGAAATCAACGGCATTGCATTCCTCTTCTGTAAAACCCTTTCTGAATTTTACAGTCACAGGCTTTTTAACCGCCTTTACCATGGCTGTCAATATTCGCTCTGCAAGTCTGATATCCTTCATAAGTGCTGACCCTTCCCCGTTATTTACAATCTTGGGCATGGGACAGCCCATGTTCACGTCAAGGAACGCATAAGGGCCATCTTCCACCTGGGCCGCAATATCCGCCAGGATCTCTGGATCAGAGCCAAACAGCTGGAGACTTACAGGGCCTTCTCCATCGGCTACCTTCAGCAGCTCATTTGTATTTCTGTTTTTATATAAAATCGCTTTGGCACTGACCATTTCCGTAACCGCCATGCCGCAGCCCTGCTCCCTGCAGAGAAAACGAAATGGCAGGTCTGTAACTCCTGCCATTGGTGCCAGTATCAGGTTGTTGTTTAGCGTTACATTTCCAATTCTAAGCTTCACGTACCTTATTCTCCGCCTTCCAATTCTTCTCCCAGATAAAACACCCGGTAATACAGCTCCAGAGCTTCCAATAGCTCCTTTTTCTCCTTCTGGTACTGTTTGATCTTCAGCACGCTTCCGATCTCATCAAACAGGTAATCACTTTCTTCTGCCGTCACCTTAAACTCTAAGCCGCCCTGTTCATCGTATTCCAAAACAAGGACTCCTCCCACATCTTCGGTATAAAGCACACACATAATCTGAAGCTCCTGCTTAATGCTTTCCGGGAGAGCCGAAAACTGCTGGTTAAAATAATATTTCTGCTCGTAGGAATTGGCACCGCAAAGCACCAAATTACCTCCATCATGCTCCATCGTTCCCGCCACCGTTCTTTCCATATTATCACCCTGATTTATTCATAAGTATATAACCTTACTTTTCCGGATGCAAAGGGATTCCAGCAGAACGATTCCTTACTGCTGCCCATATTTTTGGGGCAGAGTCCATCCGTTCTTACCGGAAGGAGCCTGCCCTGCTTATAAAGGTTTGCCCTTAAGTATTTCCAATATTTACTGATTTTATATTGTAACATATTTAAAAAGAAATGGCAATAGGTCAAAAATCAGTGGTACACCGTTTAATCAGACGGCATGTGACCCGGCTGTCCCTGTTTACTTCTGTTTTTTTCCCTAAAAGGATCTTCATCATATTATCAACGGTGATGTTACATAATTCCTCCACCCTGTTATCAATGGAAGAAAGCTCAGGATCGCTGCAGATAGACAAGGCAGAATTATTAAATCCGGTAATGCACAAATCCTCCGGAATTTTCAAAAGCTTTGAATTGGCATACTTAATCGCTCCCACTGCAAGACCGTCATCAGATGCAACCACACTGTCAAATTTTAAATCACGGCGTTCCAGAAGAATATCTCTTACCGTATGAATCCGGTTCTTTACATAAAGCTTTAAATCTCCAAGAACCGGCAGTCCGTGAGCCTTTAAAGCAGCTTCATACCCAGCCAGCTTCTGAGTCGCGCTGTAAGAGCGGGAGTCACATAGAAACAGGATTCTCCTCCTCCCTGTCTCAATCATCTGGCTGGTCACGCTAAAGGTCGCCTCATAATCATCTCCATAAGCGCAGTATACATGTTCACAGTCCAGATATCCATTGATCAGGAACACAGGAATCTGCTTTGCCGCATCCCTGACATACTGTGTTTTTTTATCTGATTCTCCTGTCCCTGCGTAGGTGGAACCTACCATAATAAGGGCATCAATCCGTTTGGCCAGAAGCAGGCTGACATATTTTTCTTTCACCGACTGTTCAAATCCGCTGCAGCATAAAATACAATCGTAGCCATGCTCGTGCATCAGGCTCTCTAAATGTGCTACCGCTGTTGCCATATAGGCATCTGACACATCGGGACATATAATCCCGATTGTTTTCATAGAATCAAGCCCCAGCCCCCTGGCAAATACATTGGGAGTGTAGCCGTTCTCTTCCATAATTTCTCTTACCTTTTGTTTTGTTCTTTCACTCACACGGGGGCTGTTGTTCACCACCCGAGACACGGTAGCGATGGAAACTCCTGCAAGCTCTGCAATATCATAAATGTTCATCCTGGTTGTCCCTTTAGCATTATAAAATTTCCATGGATCAAGTGAGCGTAAGCACTTACACTTTTCCTGATCCATTATACAAGATATTTTTCCTTAAAGCAACTGCTATAAAGATAATAAATCAGGAAAAAACTATCTTTTTTTTCAATTTTTCCTTTAAATAAAATGATAAATCTCTTTTCTTCTTTCCCTATTGACGGAAACACTAAAATAGTGTATCTTTTATGTAAGCACTTACATTCCGTTTGTTAATGAAACACAACGCAAAGAAATGATACAAAGAAAGGAAATAAAGCTTATGCAGGATTTTATTAAAATTCATTCTGGAGACAATGTTGCAGTTGCATTACAACCGCTTTCTTCCGGCACTGCCGCGGAAATCGACGGAAATACCGTTGTGCTTCTGGAAGATATTCCACAGGGCCATAAGTTTGCTCTCACCCATATACCTGCCGGCTCATCCGTCATCAAATACGGCTGTGCCATCGGCATGGCAAAGGAAGACATAAAGACAGGAGCCTGGATTCACACACACAATTTAAAAACAGGTTTGGGAGATTTATTGACTTACACTTTCGACAAGCAAAATGCAGCCATTGCTCCTACAGACGAACGTTTCTTTCAGGGTTACCGCAGACCTGATGGAAAAGTGGGCGTGCGCAATGAGATCTGGATCATTCCTACTGTTGGATGTGTCAATAATATAGCAACGGCTCTGGAACGCATGGCAAAGAAGCTGGTTGGCGGCACCATTGACGAAGTTGCGGCATTTCCTCATCCCTACGGCTGTTCCCAAATGGGGGATGACCAGGAATATACCCGGACCATACTGGCTGATTTGATCAATCATCCCAATGCAGGCGGTGTTCTTGTCCTGGGTCTTGGCTGTGAAAACAGCAATATTGCCGAGTTAAAACCTTATATAGGGGAATACGATGAACGCAGAGTTAAATTCCTGGTGGCTCAGGAATCTGATGATGAAATGGCTGATGCCATGGAGCTTATCCAGCAGCTGGCAAATTATGCAGGCTCATTTCACAGAGAACCCATAAACTGCAGCGAGCTGATCATTGGCATGAAATGCGGAGGTTCTGATGGTTTATCTGGTATCACTGCCAATCCAGCAGTAGGGGCATTTTCTGATATGCTGGTTTCCAAAGGCGGAACAACCATTCTGACAGAGGTTCCTGAAATGTTTGGTGCGGAAACCCTTCTTATGAACCGCAGCCAAAATGAAGAAGTCTTTGAAAAGACCGTGGATTTGATCAATGATTTTAAAAACTATTTTACCAGCTATAACCAGACCATTTATGAAAATCCTTCTCCAGGCAACAAAAAGGGCGGCATTTCCACACTGGAGGACAAATCCCTGGGCTGCGTCCAGAAATCTGGCAGCGCACCGGTCATGGATGTCTTAAAATATGGGGAACCGGTACGAATCAAGGGGTTAAATCTCTTAAGCGCTCCTGGCAATGATTTAGTGGCCTCTACGGCCCTGGCTGCCTCTGGTGCTCACATTGTCCTGTTTACCACTGGCCGAGGAACTCCATTTGCCTGTCCGGTTCCTACCATGAAGATTTCCACCAACACCGCTTTAAGTACAAAGAAGAATAACTGGATTGATTTTAACTGCGGCGTACTGGTAGAAGGCACGGATATGGATACTCTTAAAAATGAGTTTTTTGATTTTATCATGGAAGTTGCATCCGGAAAAAAAGTGAAATCAGAAGAGGCCGGCTTCCACGACATGGCTATCTTTAAACAAGGCGTGACCTTGTAAATCATTTTGCTTTGCCGAATTACCCCATATAGAAAAAGGAGATAAATATAATGGAAAAGTTATGTTATGAAACACTGGAAAAACTTGGCTATGACGGTTACCTTTTAAAAGAGGCTCCAGAGCGGGTACTGCAGTTTGGAGAAGGTAACTTCTTAAGGGCATTTGTGGATTATTTTATTGACGTTTTAAATGAAAAAACCGGATTCCATTCAAAGGTCGTCTTATGCCAGCCCATTGCACCAGGCCTTGCAGATATGATCAACCAGCAGGAAGGACTATATACTCTTTTCCTCCGGGGGTTTGAAAACGGTAAAAAGGTAAATGACAAGCGTGTGATCTCCTGTGTGAGCAGATGCTTAAATCCTTATTCAGATTATGAGGCGGTACTGGCCTGCGCCGATAACGCTGACCTGCGTTTCATTGCATGCAATACCACCGAAGCTGGTATTACCTATGATCCTTCCTGCCAATTTACAGATGTTCCGGCTGACAGCTACCCAGGAAAACTAACTCAATTTCTATACAGAAGGTTTGAAAAATTCGGAAAAGAAGCCGGAAAAGGCTTTGTTATCCTTTCCTGCGAGCTGATTGATAATAATGGAAAAGAGTTGGAGCAATGCGTGTTAAAATATGCAGAGCAATGGGCTCTTGGCAGAGAATTTATTGACTGGATCAAAGCAGAGAACATCTTCTGTTCCACCTTGGTGGACAGGATTGTTACCGGATATCCCAGAAATGAAGCTGCCGCCATATGTGAAGAATTAGGCTATCAGGACAATATCATAGATACAGGCGAAGTCTTTGGATTCTGGGTCATTGAAGGACCAGACAGCCTAAAGAAAGAACTGCCTTTTGAAGAAGCCGGTCTTCCCGTTATCATCTGTAACGACCATAAACCATACAAGCAGAGAAAGGGCCGCATTTTAAACGGTGCCCACACTTCCTTTGTTCTGGGAGCTTACCTTGCCGGGCAGGATATTGTCCGGAACTGTATGGATGACGAAGTGATCTGCGGTTTCATGAACAAGACCATTTACGATGAGATCATCCCCACCCTGACTCTTCCAAAAGAAGAACTGTTGAGTTTTGCCTCCTCTGTTACAGAGCGTTTTAAAAACCCATTTATTGATCATGCCCTGCTATCCATTTCATTAAATTCCACCTCCAAATGGAAAGCGCGCGTACTTCCCTCCCTGAAAAGCTATGTGGAAAAGACAAGTGAGCTTCCCCCATGCATAACCGCTTCCTTTGCTTTTTATATTGCATTTTATAACGGAATGAATCTGACTGGCGACGGCCTTGTCGGGGTACGCCCTGACGGTAATGAATACACCATTAAGGATGATAAGCCGGTTCTTCAGTTCTTCTATGACCACAAGGATGACGATGCTGCCTCTCTTGTTCATGCTGTTTGCACCAACACTGTTTTCTGGGATGAGGATTTAAGTAAAATCAAAGGGTTTCAAGATGCTGTAACAGGATATGTTAAAGCCTTGAAAGAAAAAGGCGCATATGAAGTTATGAAGGAATGTTTAAACTAACCAATACAGTTAATACTTTTTTCCAACAGCTTACTGGCAGAAAAGCAAACACCCATACCATTAATCATAGTGATATGGGTGTTTGCTTTCCTGGTCAATTGACACTCTTAACTGCTATAACAATTCTCTAGATATTTCCTTGACCACTCAGCATTATCCGGTTTGCTGTCTTCCATGGTCATCTGGATATATGGCTTTTCTTTTTTTACAAAATCCATAATCACATCATATTTCATGACTCCGGTTCCCGGAGCTCCTGATACAATTCTACCGTCTTCTACCACAAAGTCTTTCATGTGAATGACATCCGTGTATCTGCCTATATCTTCAATTGCCTCTTCCATCACCTGAACGTAATGCTCCCTGTTTTCCACCGATAAAAGATTTACGGGATCCAGGATAATTCTTAAATTAGGCGAGTCAATGGCTTTCAGCACCTTTAATGCCTGCCTGGAATTGTATACAATATGACTCCACACCGGCTCAATAGCAATGATCACACCAAACTTTTCCGCACATTCCACAACCGGACGCAGATTGGTGATAAAGGTCTGAAGCGCTTCCTCTGAATGGCAGGCAGGCTCATAGCGATATTCCACATTGGGCGCACCTGTTTCCGTTCCAACCACACTGCATCCTAATATAGAAGCAAAGCGCAGATGGGCGAAATAGCGCTCCTGGATCTTTTTGATTTCTATTGGGTCCGGATGGGCCAGATTCAAATAGCATCCCAGTACTGCAATATCCATATCATACTCAGCAAATTTCTTGCGAAGATAAGTGGCATACCCCGGTGTCAGAGCAGAATTTTCTACAGAATGCTCTTTTACTGTCTTAGCCAGTGCCAGATGAACACAGGTAAACCCCTGCTCTTTGGCAATTTTTATCCGTTCCTCCAGGGTCCCTGGTGTCACATCGTGTAACCTGATTCCGATCTGCATACTAACTCCTCCCTTTTCTCATTTCATAGTGATTGATGTTACTTAGCTCAAACATTTCCCCTTCCTGTCCATGAAGCTTTACATTCTCACAGATCAGGGTGTCTACATTGCTGATGAGAAAGCCTTTTTTCCTGCATTCTTCCATTCCAGACAACATGGCGGGTGATCCTGATTTTGCATTGTCAGCAAAGGAAATGTCAACGTTTTTAAATTCCACCCGCTCAATTTTCCGTTCCGGGAGCCCATAAAGAAAGGAGGCCGCTACATGACAGTTTTCCGCCTTAATGTCAGTAAAGTAAAGCTTTCCGATCTCTGGGGTCCTCTCATCCACCGGAAGGGGTTCGCGGCACTGTACATAATCAGACCTTCCGTCAGGATCGCAGAAGTAAAAGCTGTTTACAACAAAAGGTGTCATAACATGATCCATGTGAATATGATCAAAATAAATATCAGAAAGCACGGAATCTTTTCCTCTGCCTCTTCTTGTTTTAATCCGCAGGCCTCTGTCTGTATTGCGGAACAGACAGCGTTCCACCCGGATATTATTAACACCGGAACCCACTTCACTTCCAATGGTAACGGCACCATGACCGTTTTCCATAAGGCATTGGCGGATCAGGATGTTTTCTGAAGGCGTCTGATACTTACGGCCCATATAAATTTTTCCTGACTTGACCGCAATGCAGTCATCTCCTAAAGAAAAATGCAGGCCCAGTATTTCCACATCCTTACAGGATTCCGGATCCAGGCCATCGGTATTAGGAGAATCCGCCGGATTTTCAATATCCAGGTTTAAGAATTTCAGGTTCTGGCTGAAATATGGATGAATCACCCAGGCAGGACTGTTTTTTAAGGAAAACCCCTGAAGAACCACGTTTTTACATCTCTCCAAAAATATGGTGCGGGGGCGGAATGCCACCTTCATCTGGCGGACATTGTCCCACCAGTTGTCAAAGGAAGCCTGGCCACTAATCAGACCCGGTCCGTAAATCACCACATCCTCTGCGTCAATTCCGGTTATGATCCCGGCAAACATTGGGAGTGGATTTCCTTCCCATGTGCCCAGATTGTAGTCCTCTTTTTCGTCATAGCTTTCAATGATTCCCGGAAACCTGGGATATTTGTTCCGGTCCGTTTCAGCCAACAGCTCTGCTCCTTCTGCCAGTTCAAGCCTTAAATGGCTCTTTAAGAACAGGCTGGTTATCCGATACTTGCCTTTTGGTATGAGTACCCTGCCCTCCTTTGGGCAGGCCATGATCGCTGCCTGGATAAAAGAAGTATCATCCTGATCCCCATCTCCTTTTGCCCCCATATCTTTCACATTTAACGTAACAAATTCATAATCAGTCCGAAAGCCGGCTTCTGACCTTTCTCCATCCCGTTCCAGTGAAATATGATAATCCGTATCTGGTTTCAAACCAAACAGGGTAAATACAGCCAGCCTCGTTTCTCCAAATTCTTCTCCATTTACCAGAATTTTTCCAGCTTTTTCAAATTCATAAATCTGCTGGGTTACCGTCTCCAGTGTCACGGACCGTGCCGTTTTAAAGATAATTTTTAATTCCATATTGGTACGAACCTTCCCTATATAAATTCTTTTCAATAACCTTTATATCATAAAACCCATTTACAAGGATATAAAGAAAGAGCCTGCAATGCAGACTCTTGCCCAGGAGTCTGGCTGCCGACACAGCCAGACTTCCTTAATGCAGAAGGCACAGCACTGACATACTACGCCGTTTTTTTCAGTTATCCCTTTACTCCTCCGGCCGCAATACCGTCAATGAAAGCGTCCTGAGCACAGAAGAATACGATCAGGGATGGAATAATCGAGATTAAAGACATTGCTAAAATCCGGTTCCACTGGAATCCCACATCACCATCCATGGACATGCGCAAATAAATGGAATTTGTATATTTGGGCATATCAGAAATATAAATAAGTGGTCCCATAAAGTCGTTGGAAGTCCACATGAACTGGAAC
>JAEWRS010000130.1 GCA_023398855.1 Bacillota bacterium | reverse complement strand
CCAGTTCATTCTTAGTCTTTAAAGACTCTTCTTTTGCCTCAAGGAGAGCTTCACGCTTCTTTGTCTCAGCGGTCTTTAATGCTTCATCTATTATTTCCCGGGATTTTTCTTCTGCAGTGCCAATTTTGCTTTCGTAAGCATTCTTACGATACGTGATGGCAGCAGACCAGGCAATAAAAGCAACTACTACTGATGCGACGATTGCAATCAATGCAGCCGTGAATACTGATACTGACACAGGAGCACCTCCTTTATTAGATTTTCATTGTACAACAATACAACACTACAATTTTAAACTGTTTTATACATTATGTCAAGTATTTCGCCCCTGTTTCCGGTATACTTATACACATTTTCCTTGTTGTCAGTCATCACCGTAAAAGCCGCCTAATACATGGCTTATTGCATCGTATGAAAACCCCTTTCTTCCCAATGCAGCCATGATCCTGCTGCGTTCCTTAAAATCCATCTCTTCCGGCTTTAAGCATTTCCTGCTTACATAAGCTTTTATCTGTGCTTCCTCATTCACAGGCTGCTCTGTGAGAATCTCCCGAACCATCTCTCTATCCAACCCTTTTTTTTGCAATTCGTACTGGATCTGCTTTTTGCTCTTTCTTCTCTGATTAAATTCTACGTACCTGCGCCCATATTCCTGGTCATCAATAAACCGGTGCACTTTCAAGAAATTAATGGCATCATCTGCAGCTTCCTTTGGATATCCTCCCTCCTTTAATTTCCGCCTCAGTTCCTGCTCAGTCTTGTCTGAGGCTTTTAAAAGATAGAGAACTCTCTCTCTGGCTCTTTTTACTAAAACTTCCTGCAGAATCGTCTGATAAGTCTCTTCCGAAAGCAGCTTCCCTTCCTGGATTTCAAATTTTTTTATTTCCCCACGATAAAGGACAAGAGTAAAATCATCCTCCAGAATGATTTTACTCCTGCGCTTATCAAAGGGCACAATTTCCATAACTATCATATATGCCTCTTATTTTATTTATTTTTTCCGGCCTTCATAAACCCGGCAGCCTAATCTTTCTAAAAATCACTCCAAAGGAGCTTCATCTTTTTTTCCTTCTGCCTTAATCCTTTTGCTTTCCTTGGCTGTGGCTCCGCCTGCGCTCTCCGGCGCCGTGCTGCCTTCCTCATGAAGTCCATACTTTATGCGGACCTTGTTCTCAATCTCCAGGCAAACAGCAGGATTGTCCTGGAGGTAAGTCTTTGCATTCTCCCGCCCCTGGCCAATCTTAACGTTATTATAAGCAAACCACGCTCCACTCTTTTCCACGATATTCTCTTTAACAGCCAAATCCAGAATATCTCCTTCTTTGGAAATTCCTTTGCCGAACATGATATCAAATTCTGCTTCCTTAAACGGCGGCGCAATCTTGTTCTTGACTACCTTCACTCGGACCCGGTTTCCCACCATGTCGCCGCCCTGCTTTAGGGTCTCAATCTTTCGGATATCCAGACGGACAGATGCGTAAAACTTTAGGGCACGTCCTCCTGTCGTGGTTTCAGGGCTTCCAAACATCACGCCCACCTTTTCGCGAAGCTGGTTGATGAAGAGAACAATACAGTTGGACTTGCTGATAATGGCCGTCAGCTTTCGAAGAGCCTGGGACATGAGACGAGCCTGTAGACCCACATGGGAATCACCCATGTCCCCTTCGATCTCTGCCTTTGGCACAAGGGCTGCAACAGAGTCAACGATCACAATATCCACTGCTCCGGAACGTACCATGGTTTCCGTTATCTCCAATGCCTGCTCTCCGTTATCAGGCTGGGAAATATAGAGGTTATCAATATCCACTCCAATGTTCTTGGCATAAACCGGATCAAGGGCGTGCTCTGCATCGATAAAACCGGCAATACCACCTCTCTTCTGGACCTCCGCGACCATATGAAGGGCAACGGTGGTCTTACCGCTGGACTCCGGTCCATAAATCTCCACAACTCTGCCCTTTGGGATTCCTCCCAGACCAAGACCGATATCAAGGCTCAATGCCCCTGTAGGCACTGTCTCCACGTTCATATTAGTTCCTGTATCCCCCAGCTTCATGATAGAGCCTTTTCCATATGCCTTTTCTATCTGTGTAAGGGCGGCATCAAGCGCCTTAAGTTTATCATCCTTATTCATGTTATCCTCCAACGCGAACAAATGTTCTTTTTCTGTTATAATCATAGTATACTTCCCGGCAAATGTCAATCAATATTTTATACTTCTATGTCCAAAATGCATCACACTCCTGGCCTGTCAGGCTGAAAATAATTACTTAATCTTTAAGGAAATAGCGGCGAAACGCCGAAACTGATTGGGAAAGAAGGCAGAGCACCTTCTGACTAAAATTACTATAGCATATATGACAGCAAGGTGCAAGTTGATTTATGAAAGGATAAGCCAGGTAATCCATCCTGATTTTCCTCAGAAAAGCATCAGGACTCCCACGGGTACATCATTCCCCGCGAAAGTCCTGACAGCAATCACGCAGCTCCTTTTACGCCAGGAGTCTCTCCACATCAAGCAGCCCCCAGCCCTGCTGATTCATGGGAAGCCCTAAATCTACCGCACGCTCCCTTAGCATCAGTTTTACATCTCTGTTACTCATATAGGGATACTTCTGCAAAAGAAGAGCAATTGCCCCTGATACCAGGGGCGTTGACATGGAAGTTCCGCTTTTGGTAAAGTACTGCCCTGCTTCGTTGGCACAGCTCATGATCCCTGCGCCGGGAGCAATGATCTCAGGCTTGCAGATGCAGGCTCCGGTAGGACCTCTTCCAGAATAATCGATCATCCGGTTTCCCAGGACATTGACCTCTTTATAATCATCGGAACAGCCCACTGTGATCACCTTGCGGCTGATTCCGGGGGTTGTGATGGTATTCATGCCAGGCCCCATATTTCCTGCTGCAACACAGACCACCAGCCCATCATCCCAGGCCGCATTTACCCCCCGCACAAGAACAGAATTTTCTGTCATTCCTTTTTTTGAAAAGGATCCGACGGAAATATTTACGATCCTGATCCCATACCTTTCTCTGTTGTCACGAATCCACTTAAGCCCTGCCAGCACGTCGGAGGCATAGCCGTTTCCCTTCTTATCCAAAACCTTTAGCATAATGATATGACATTCCGGTGCGATCCCCATATACGTTCCGCCGGAAGCTTTGCCGCTCCCTGCAATAATCCCAGAAATATGGGTCCCATGGCCGTTATCGTCATAGGTATCCCTTCTACGGTGCACCATATCTACAAAAGCCGCCACTCTATGTTCAAAGTCCTCATGAAGATAAATCCCCGTATCAAGAACTGCAACTCCAATTCCACGTCCTGTATAACCCATGCTATGGGCCGCCTCACAGTGTATTGCTTCTCTTACATGATTCACAGTCCATTACCTGATTCCTTTTTTATTAGGATATTCCGATTTAGCCCTTGAGGTTTCTCTTCCCCCAAAATACAAAAGAAGATTTTAAACGGAATACCATTTACTTTCTGCCGGTACGTTTCTATAATAAAAGTAAATACAATTAGTAAGGAGATCATCATCATGGAGAATCATCAATCCGATGCTACTTTTCTGACACAGGCCCTGATCCGCATTGACAGTACGGATCCCGGTGCTTACGAAAAAAATATCGGAGATTATATTTTTAGCAGGCTGTCTTCCCTGTCTGTTCCCGTCACAAAAAAAGAAGTCCTCCCGGGCCGTTATAATATCATGGCCAAAATACAGGGGGAAATCAATGACCCTGCCCTTGTTTACATCTGCCATATGGACACGGTGACCATTGGAGACGGCTGGACAACAGATCCGTTTGGGGCAGAAAGCATAGACGGAAAGATCTACGGAAGGGGAGCCTGTGACATGAAATCCGGTCTGGCCTGTGCGCTTTCTGCTTTTTCAGCTATTGCAGAAGAGGCCGCATCAGGAAAACGTCCCAGACACTCCTTTGTTTTCATTGGAACTGTTGATGAAGAAGATTTTATGCGGGGTGTGGAAGATGTGATAAAAGAAGGATGGGTAACGGAAAAAAGCCTTGTTCTGGACACGGAGCCTACCAACGGGCAAATTCAGGTGGCTCACAAAGGACGCACCTGGTTTGAGATCACGGTCAATGGAGTGACTGCCCATGCAAGCACCCCCTGGAAGGGAGCCGATGCCATAGCTGCCATGGCTGAACTCATCTCTTCCATACGCCGCAAAATCAAAGAATGCCCCAGCCATGAGGATCTGGGCGTATCCACCGCCACATTCGGTCAAATCCAGGGAGGATACCGTCCTTATGTAGTTCCTGACCGCTGCAAGGTGTGGGTGGACATGCGTCTGGTCCCGCCCAC
>JAEWRS010000102.1 GCA_023398855.1 Bacillota bacterium | reverse complement strand
GGCGGGAGCAGCCCATGAGACAGGGCATGGAATATATAATTATAACAGCCCTGATACACTGATAAAAGCAGGACTGTGGGGTGGAATTGAGGGAACCATGCATGAATCCCAGTCAAAGTTTTATGAGAACATGGTTTACTTCTCCGAGGAATTCTGGACAGCATTTTTACCGGCAGTGGAAAAATCAGTGCCAGCGATGAAGGGAATCAGCCCAAGAGAGGTGGCTTATGCTCTTGCAAAGCCTAAAAGGCAGCTGGTACGTTTGAAAGCGGATGAACTGACTGTTTCATTGCATCTTATCATACGATATGAGCTGGAGCGTGATTATTATGAAGGCAGGATCAAAATTGAAGATTTAGAAGAAGCCTGGAATGACAAATATCAGGAGTACTTAGGAATCAGGCCTAAGACCAGCCGCGAAGGGATTTTGCAGGACGTACACTGGGCTACGGGGTATATCGGATATTTCCAGGGCTATGTGCTGGGCAACATGTATGCGGCCCAATTCCGGCATAAGCTGCTGGAAGATATACCGGATGCATGGGCACACCTTGCAGCAGGAGATATTATGCCGATCAACAACTGGCTCAAAAACAATGTCCACCAGTATGGCCAAACCTATACGGCAGAGGAGACTTTGATGAAAGCTACGGGAGAAGCCTTGAACTCCCAATATTTTATCCAGTATCTTCGTGAAAAATATCTTATAAAAGCACCAGGCGCTTTGCTATTGTAACAACCATAGAATACATTGGAAATAGAATATCCCTGTTTTTGATTGACAGAAGTACATACATGGATTATGATGCAAGTGTGTTCATAATAATGAAATAGTACACAGCATTCTGTAAACATATTGATGCTTTGTCAAAACGGGAGATAATTGATGAATGAAATTAACTTGGATTCTATTGGTGATAAAATCAGCCTTTTAAGAAAAGAGTTGGGATACACAATGCGTGATCTTTCAGAGTATACAGGACTGTCCATCGGTTTTCTCAGTAATTTGGAAACTGGTAAGAACAGTCCTACATTGGAGAATCTGCAGCGTGTGGCAGTAGCATTACAGACAGATGTAGTTGCGTTGATTACTGATGAAAAAAGCAAAAAAGTAATAATAAGAAAAGATGAAAAAAAGATTTGGATATATGAACGGCAGAAGATGACAGTAGAAGGGGTGGATTTTGGATACGACCGCCAGATGTATGAAAAGATCACAATAAAAGCAGGTGCAAAAGAAAAGGGTGCGGTATCCAGACATCTTTATCCGGAAATCTGTATGGTGCAGAGTGGAATATTAACCGTTGAACTGGATCAAGAGGTTTATGACTTAAATGAGGGGGATTCCATCTATATTGAAGAGCGAAAACAACATCGCATCTATAATCGCCACGATATGGAAACGATCAGTATCTGGGTGCACCAGAAGAACCATAAAAGATAATAGGCGGATGTATTGGGAGGGGACGTATGACGGCAAGAGAAATCGTTGATACGGATAAGGAAGCGCTGTATATTGGAAACACAAGGACAATAGAATTTGATTTAAATCTCCCTGTTAAAGGGGCAAATGGATCGGATATCCGCTGGGTAACCGGACACGACCGGATTATCGGTACAGATGGAAAGGTGACCAGACCTAAATTTGGCATGGGATCACGCATTGTGAAACTGACAGCAGTGATCAGCTTTGGACAGGAGGAGGCTGTGCGTGAATTCCATGTGAGGGTTTTGGAAGAAGAGAATAAGATCCATATTAAAACAGTACATCCCATGCACCTGACGGCCGGCATCGGAAGCAGCTTCCATCTGCCAGGTGCAGCGATTGTGGATACTGAGGATGGAAGGAGAATTGCACATGAGGTGGATTGGGCTGAGAACGGGGATATTTATTGTGAAAAATCAGGTATTGTGTATGTAAAAGGCTTTATTTCAGGAACAAAGGTTCCCGTTCTCGCTGAAGTTCAGGTCAAAAGGGACGTGGATTTAGAAATTGTTGATAAGAAACCGAAAATGGATGAAAAACCAAATTGGAAGGTGCAATTAATCAAAGGGAGCTTTTTTTATTGTGCTCAGGAGTGGTTTGAAGAATTCCTGCTCACTGTAAATGATGATCAAATGCTTTACAGTTTCCGGGATGCGGCTGGACTGGATAAAAAAGGGGCACCCGAGATGATTGGCTGGGATGCGCCAGACAGTAAGCTGAGGGGACATACTACCGGCCATTATCTTTCTGCTCTGGCACTTTGCTATCATGCCACAGGAAACATAAAAATTGCGGATAAGGCACGCTACATGGTACGGTCACTGCTGGAATGCCAGTTAGGTCTGGCCAGTAATTGCGGATGTAAAAAAGGCTTCCTAAGTGCGTATCAGGAAGAACAGTTTGATCAATTGGAACAGTACATCCGGTACCCTGAAATTTGGGCGCCTTATTATACGCTTCACAAAATTCTGGCAGGCCTTTTGGATTGCTATGAATTTCTTGACGACAGGACTGCTGTACAAATGGCAGATGAACTGGGAGAGTGGGTGTACAACCGGCTTTCAGCCTGCAGTCACCGGCAGCGTAATAAAATGTGGAGTTTGTATATAGCCGGAGAATATGGCGGGATGAATGATGCATTGGCACGGCTGTATATGATTACCGGAAAATCACACCATTTGGAGGCTGCCAGATTCTTTGACAATGATCAGCTGTTTTATCCCATGGAGGAGAAAAAAGATGTTTTGGATGGCATGCATGCCAATCAACACATTCCTCAGATCATTGGTTGTATGAGGCTTTTTGAAGCAACCGGAGAAAAACGGTATCATGATATTGCAGAGTTTTTCTGGAACACTGTCACCGGAAATCATGCCTATGTTATTGGCGGAACGGGAGAAGGAGAGATGTTCCATGCACCGGATGCCATTGGCCGTCAGCTGACCAAGAATACGGCAGAGAGCTGTGCTTCTTATAATATGCTGAAATTAACACAGGAACTTTATCAATATCATCCGGATGTATCTTATGCGGATTATTACGAAAGAACTCTCTATAACCATGTTGCAGCTTCCTGTGAACATGCTCCCACAGGGAGAAGCACCTATTTTATGCCATTGGCACCAGGATATAAAAAAGATTTTGAGGATGAGAATTCCTGTTGTCATGGAAGCGGGTTGGAGAGCCATTTTAAATACGCTGAGGCCATCTATGCCAAAGCAGGACGGGAAATATTTATTAATTTATTTATTCCCTCTGTTCTGGAGTCGGAAGCTGCTTCTGTGATCATGACGACAGAAGCAGCTATGCCTTCCAAGATACATATAAAAGTGTCCACAAAGACGGGCTGTGTATTAAAAGTACGCAGACCTTACTGGAGCAGGCGGAGCAGCAGAATAACTGTAAACGGGATACTTCAACATGCAGTGCCAGATGACCATGGATATGTTACAATTCCCTGCGACAAAGGCAGTACACAGGTTTTTCTGTATTTTGAATGTATGCCATACCTGGAAGCAGTGCCGGATGGGGAGAATCTTGTATGTGTTATGTATGGCCCCTATGTAATGGCAGCTCTGACAGAAGAGCCGGAATTTCTGGAACTGCCCCTTGATGAAAAGAGCCTGGAAGATGAATTAATACCAAAAGGGGAACTCTCACTGGAATACAAGAAAGCCGGGATTCGTTTTGTTCCCTTAAGTCAGGTATGCCATGAGATGTACCAGGTTTATTTTAAGATAATTACATAGAGTGTATGTGGAAAAAGAGAACGGTCTGATTACCGTTCTTTTTTTGGAAAAACCAAGAGCTTTTTGAATTTCCTGTTTGTGCAAAAAGGCTGGTTATTTCATGCTATAATTCTTATTTTTAAGAAATATAACGAAAAAATAAAGGAAGGATAAGTAAAACCAGACTAATTGCTTAATTTTGGCTTTAGTTTATAGA
>JAEWRS010000089.1 GCA_023398855.1 Bacillota bacterium | reverse complement strand
TTTTTAAGCCCCCGGGGAGAAATGGCTCTGATCGCAATATGCTGCTTCCTAAGGGACGGGAGCCAGGAAATACACCCAATACAATCATGGAACCTAAAAGAATAAATCCAATAATAGCAATAATCTTTATTGCTGACAGAATGCTTTCCAGATGGCTTAGTTGTTTTGCACCCAAAAGATTCAATAATGTGACCCCCATGATCAAAGCAGTGCCAAGAATCGGGATTGAAATGTCCGGAAACCACGTCCGCAATAGCAAGGCAACAGCAGTAGCCTCGCTGGACATGGAAATGACCATTCCAGTCCAATAGACCCAGCCAACCACAAAGCCTGTGCCACCGTTTACATACTGGGAAGCAAATGTCCGGAAAGAAGCGGAATCCGGATTAGATACCGTCATTTCTGAAAGCGCAAATAAAATGAAATAAACCATTACAGCGCAAACCAGATAAGAAATAATAATTGCCGGGCCGGCAGCCTGTATGGCAACCGATGAGCCTAAAAAAAAGGAACCGCCGATTACGGTTCCCAGAGCCATCATTGTTAAGCGGCCTGCAGTAAGACCTTTTGCCTTATGTTCCATAGGATCCCTCACTTTTGCTTTTTGTATTATTATTTCAGATAAAGGAAAAGTTATTCCAAACATAGAAAATATGATGTTGAAACACCAAAATTTCCGGCTTGGACCAGGATCTCATTTATAAAAAGGCCAACTCAGACGTTCAGCTGACCGCTGAATGACGCCGGACCCATGATAAATGGTACTTATTCTGGCCTATAGCGGACTTCACTGAGGGCCCGATTCATAGTGCCAGCAGGATCATGTCCAAAAAGCCACTCGTCGTGACTTTCTTTTTGTAAAATCACTGGCATCCGATCGTGAATAAATGATATGCCGGCCCAGGCCGGACGTGTGAGAATAACAAAAAGAGATTCCCCTGTTTCAGCGTTTCTTTTGGATAATCCGGCAAGCCACACAGGACGATTGTCAGGAGCTGCCAGTGCATATTTCACCTTTTTTGAGCCGCGTTTTTCCCATTCAAAGTACCAGCTTGCCGGCACCAGGCAGCGGCCTTCCATCATAGGATAGCGAAACATGTTTTTCTCTGCTGCTGTTTCGCTTCGGGCGTTAATGACTTCCCCTTTGTTATCATACCTTGGAAACCCCCAGCGCATTGCTGTCAAGGTTCCCTTTGGAGACAAAACAGGTACCGTGTTTGTCGGGTATATTTCGCCGGTTTTAACAGCCGTCTTTTTTTCCACCTCTGCAATAATAGAATGCAGTTCCATATTGTCTATTTCAATATAATATCTGCCACACATGTTGTTTGGTTTCCTTTCCCGCTGTACCATCATCTGATAGTATTGCACATGTTTTCCTATTATATTACCATAACCCATTTACAGGAGTCCATAAAAAATATCAATTTAAACTCCTTTAATAATCCTCCAAAGACAGCCTCGCATTTAAATTCCTTTGAGGGTAAGCCGGAGTAATTTTTCTCATCGGAAGACTGAATGGTCAGATTCGATACTTTGTATATTATTTCATCCTCTCCTTTAAATTTAAAGGCCAGAGGAATTGGCTTTCCTGAAGCAGTAAACCATGCGTTACAGGCAATTTCATAAACCTCGCCATATAAATTCCCACTGTCTATGTCATTTGCATTAACGCCAATTCCGAATGTTCCCATAGTTATCACCTATATGATGTTGTACTGGCTGTAGTCAACGGATTTTTTTTCACGGCTGATGCCGCCGCTCATATGATCGATGGATTCACTTTTTATAAAGCTTGCCCGTTTTATGGAATCTATTCCAAAACGCTTTCTGATATCATCAACAATTCTGTCCAGTTTTTCTTGCTTTTCATAGTCCATGCTATCAAATATGTTTATTTGACGGCTGCTCTCAGCTGTCACGTGGTTTGTGTGTATACCCAGATGACGGATGGGGATCTTATTCCACGCTTCATCAAAAATCTGACAGGCCGTCTCGTAAATCTCACGAGTGATATTTGTTGGGGTGTCAATGGTTTTCTGATGTCCGTAATATGCCAGATTATAGTCTTTTATTCCTACTGATATGACACTTATTTTCACATTATCAGATCTCAGTCTTGCGCTCACCGTTTCGGCAAGAGATAACAGAACCAAATGAGCTGTCTCAAAGTCTGTTACGTCAAAGGCTATGGTCGTGCTATTGCCATATCCCTTATTGGGCGGGGGCGTGGGCTCCACTGCGGAGCAATCAATTCCATTTGCAAAAGCCCATATGATTTCACCGTTTTTCCCAAAATGGCTTTTTATGATTGATAAATGAGTCTGAGCCAATTCCCCGATTGTCTTAATTCCAAGACCAAGCAGCTTTTTTGTAGTAGCTCTGCCTACAAAAAACAGCTCCGATACAGGCAGGGGCCACATTTTTTCTTTTATTTCTCTTCCCCACAAGGTATGGACCCTGTTTGGCTTTTGAAAATCCGATGCCATTTTTGCCAGGACTTTATTATTGGAAATACCGATGTTTACTGTAAATCCAAGTTCATTCTGAATGCGTTCCTTCATCTCAGCGGCAACGTTCTCCGGTTCCCCGAATAATGACTCAGTACCAGTCATATCCATAAAGGCTTCATCAATAGAATACTGCTCTACCATGGGGCTGTATTGCTTAAGAAGGTCAATAAATGCAGCTGATGATCTCTGGTACAGATTATAGTTTGGCGGTACAAGTACCAGATCAGGACACTTTCGCAGGGCATCAACCACCGGCTCTCCGGTTTGTATTTTATATGCTTTAGCTGGCCCGCTTTTTGCAAGTATAATGCCATGCCGTTTGGCCATATCTCCTCCAACGGCCGAAGGTATTGTTCTCAAATCCAGCTTACCGCCAAGATGATGCAGCCGATATGCGGCTTCCCAGCTTAGAAATGCTGAATTTACATCGATATGAAAAATAACTCGGTCCATTTTATTATCACCCCTGTATTATATTTATTACAGTATAATCGAATATATGTTCGAATAATAGTGGAAATTACAGGAAAGAGCAGGGGATTTGGTTTTTTCAGCTATTGAATGTTTTTCGGTACATACTTGCGGAAATTCCATAGTACTGCTTAAAGGCATAGGAAAAATGCTGGAC
>JAEWRS010000470.1 GCA_023398855.1 Bacillota bacterium | reverse complement strand
TTTTATGTTATACTAACAAATAGCAAAAAGTGGAGGGATTCCATGTACTATTTTATTGTAAACCCGAACTCACGCAGCGGGCGGGGAAGAAACATCTGGAAAAAAATAGAAAGAATGTTAAATGCCTGCCATGCGGAATATCAGGCCTTTTTTACGGAGAAGCAGGGAGATGCCAGGAGATTTGCCAAAGAGCTGACAGAAGGCTGCAGGGAATCAAATGTTATCATAGGCGTAGGCGGAGACGGAACGATAAATGAAATCCTGGATGGGATTTCCTTCTGTGGTTCTGTTACTCTTGGCTATATACCTGCCGGGTCAGGCAATGATTTGGCAAGAAGCTTAAAGCTCCCTAAAAATCCGGTCAAATGTTTAAAAAAAATCCTTTATCCCAAGTATTATAAACTGATGGATTATGGAGTATTGTCCTATGGGGATGGAGAAATATCCCACCGCCGTTTTATGGTCAGCGCTGGAATTGGAATGGATGCGGCTGTCTGCCACAGCATTCTGCACTCAAAGACCAGGGGATGGCTTCATAAGCTTTGTTTTGGGAAGTTTTCCTACACTCTGGCAGGTGTCAGGCAGTTAATCCTGGCGAAACCTTCTAAGGGTTATATGCTTTTAAACGGGGTTCAGAAGATTGAATTCAACAATGCTTATTTTATTTCCATCCACATCCACCCATACGAGGGAGGCGGATTTAAATTTGCCCCTGATGCCAATTTTGAGGATGGGCAATTGACTGTCTGCGTAATGGGCAACAGGAAAAAAAGGAGACTAATACCTGTGCTTCTTCGCTCCCTTATGGGAAGAAAGTCATTATACAAAGGCATCAGGCATTATTCCTGTGAGGAAGTAATGATCCATATGGACCGTCCCATGGCAGTTCACGTAGATGGAGAAAGCTGTTTTAGCCAAAACGATGTGCAGCTTCGGTGCATCAGCAAAAAGCTGCGAATGATAGTATAGAAACAAATATAAATAGAAGAAATATCCTGCAGGTATACCATTATACCTTAAAAGCATGGGTAATAACGAAGAAAGGAAAAATTATGAGGATTGGACAGGGATATGATGTGCATAAATTGACGGAAGGAAGGGATTTAATCCTGGGCGGGGTGAAGATTCCTTATGAAAAGGGACTTTTAGGCCATTCTGATGCAGATGTGCTCGTCCATGCAGTCATGGATGCCCTTCTGGGTGCGGCAGCTTTGGGAGACATCGGAGAGCATTTCCCGGATAATGATCCCCAATATAAAGGAGTATCCAGCATAAAACTTCTAAAGTGCGTAGGAGAACTTTTGGAGGACAAGGGATATGTAATTGAAAATATCGATGCCACTGTTATCGCACAAAAGCCAAAGCTATTGACCTACCGGCCAGAGATGGCAAAGAACATCAGTGAAGCATTAAGGCTTTCTGATGGAAAGGTCAATGTTAAAGCAACGACAGAGGAAGGACTGGGATTTACCGGAAAAGAAGAGGGCATATCCTCTCAGGCCATTGTCCTGCTGACCTCTAAGGAAGATTATTGTTTTGACGGTGGAATCATGGCGGAGAGCTGCGGCGGCTGTTGTGGAGGCTGCGGGAAATAAATGTAATGCTAAAACACAGAGGCATACCGCCGCACCATATAGAGCTGGATGGGTTCTGCCCGGAAAGCATAGCAGTAAAGAGGAAGGGAGAAACTATGAAAATTTATAATACATTATCCAGACAAAAGGAAGATTTTGTTTCTTTAGAACCGGGAAAGGTGAAGATGTATGTTTGCGGGCCAACGGTTTACAATCTGATCCACATTGGAAACGCAAGGCCTATTATCGTATTTGATACGGTCCGGAGATATTTTGAATATAAAGGGTTTGAGGTAAACTTTGTATCTAATTTTACCGATATAGATGATAAGATCATAAAAAAAGCCATAGAAGAAGGTGTGGATGCAAACACCATTTCCAAACGTTATATTGAAGAATGCAAAAAGGATATGGAGAGCCTGAACGTAAAGCCGGCCACCAGAAACCCTCTTGCAACAGAAGAAATCTGCGGTATGCTGGATATGATCCAAAAACTTATTGACTCTGGCCATGCTTACAAGGCAGAGGATGGGACCGTTTATTTCCGTACAAAATCCTTTGAGGAATATGGAAAGCTGTCTCATAAGAATCTGGAGGATTTACAGTCCGGCTTCCGGGAGATCAAAGTGACCGGGGAAGACGGAAAAGAGGAGCCATCTGATTTCGTTCTTTGGAAACCTAAAAAAGAAGGAGAGCCTTACTGGGAATCGCCATGGTGCCAGGGGCGTCCGGGATGGCATATTGAGTGCTCTGTAATGTCTAAGAAATATCTTGGGGATCAGATTGATATCCATGCAGGCGGAGAGGATTTGATTTTCCCCCATCATGAGAACGAAATCGCCCAGAGTGAGGCTGCCAATGGAAAGAATTTTGCGAAATACTGGATGCACAATGGCTTCCTGAATCTTGATAATAAGAAGATGTCCAAATCTTTAGGTAACTTTTTCACTGTTCGTGATATCAGTGAAAAGTATGATTTACAGGTGCTCCGCTTCTTTATGCTCAGCGCACATTACAGAAGTCCGATTAATTTCAGTGCCGATTTAATGGAAGCATCTAAGAACGGACTGGAGAGAATCCTGACGGCTGTGGATAAATTAAGGAGCCTGGAGGTTTCTGTAAAAGCTGAAAAGCTGCTTGACACTGAGAATAAAAGTGCTGCTCAGGAGCTGGTTTCCAAATACGATGCGGCCATGGATGATGATTTTAATACAGCAGATGCAATTTCTGCCATTTTTGAGTTGGTTAAATTAAGCAATTCCACTACCGGCGAAGGCAGCTCCAAAGAATATGTGGTCTATTTAAAGGAAACCTTGGAGCGGCTGTGCGATGTGCTGGGTATTATCACGGAAAAAGAAGAAGAGATTCTGGCAGAAGAGATCGAAGCAATGATCGCAGACAGGCAGCAGGCCAGAAAAGACAAGAATTTTGCCCTTGCCGATGAAATCCGGGGAAAGCTATTGGAAAAGGGAATCGTTTTGGAGGACACCAGGGAAGGTGTAAAATGGAAGAGAATATAACATCACTGGAAGGGTTTTCTGATTTCTTTAAAGATACACTGAAGCTGAAGGAAGTGGATATAAAATCCTATTCCCCTTTGGCTCTGGCTTATATCGGGGATGGAGTATATGAGCTGATCGTTAGGACAAAGGTTATGAACCATGGAAGTACTCAGGTGCATAATATGCATAAGAAGAGTGCGAAGCTGGTGAACGCAGGAACCCAGGCAGAGATGATCCGCCTGCTTCTTGAAGATGAGGATTTAACACCGGAGGAAGTGACAGTCTACAAGTGGGGCCGCAACGCGAAATCCGTGACAACTGCAAAACATGCAACGGTTGTGGACTACAGGACTGCAACCGGTTTTGAAGCCTTATGCGGCTACCTGTATCTTAATGGCAATTTAGACCGGCTGGTCACTTTGGTGGGAATGGGTCTTGAACGAATAGGAGAACTGGAATGATAGAAGAATTTACGATAGAGGGAAGGAATGCGGTTTTGGAGGCATTCCGCGCAGGAAAGACAATTGATAAACTGTATGTGCAAAAAGGAGTTCAGGATGGTCCCATCCAATCCATAATCAGGGAAGCGAAAAAGAAGGATACCATTATCAATTTTGTAGAGAGGGAGCGCCTGGACCAGATGTCCCAGGATGGCCATCATCAAGGTGTCATTGCTAATGCGGCTGCGTATGAATACGTGGAAGTGGAAGACATATTAAAGGCAGCAGAGGAAAAGGGGGAGCCCCCCTTTCTCTTCCTGCTAGATGGGATCGAGGATCCTCACAATCTGGGGGCAATTATCCGTACAGCCAATTTAGCAGGGGCCCATGGGGTAATTATTCCTAAACGCAGGGCAGTGGGACTTACAGCAACAGTTGCAAAGACCTCAGCAGGAGCGCTTAATTATACGCCGGTGGCAAAGGTCACCAACTTAACCGCAACCATGGAAGCATTAAAGAAAAAGGGAATCTGGTTTGTCTGTGCTGATATGGGCGGGGAAATGATGTACCGTCTTGATCTGAAGGGGCCTATTGGCCTTGTAATTGGCGGTGAGGGCAGCGGTGTGGGAAAACTGGTCAGAGAAACGTGTGACCTGGTTGCTTCCATACCCATGAAGGGGGATATTGATTCTTTGAATGCTTCTGTTGCGGCAGGGGTTCTGGCGTACGAGGTTGTCAGGCAGCGTTTAGGACAGTAAATCAGGGGAGATGATGATTATGAAAAAAAATGGTACGGCTTTGGCGGCTGTTTGCGCTGGGATACTGTTTTCTTTCAGCGGCTTTGTATCAGGCAATCATATTGTTGCTGCGGACAGTTCTAAGGAAAGCATTGAGTGGAAAACTGTGGTGAGCATTGAGGATGAAGCAGTTCCTCTTTATTCAAAACCGGCCGGCAGTATTGTGAGGATTCCTCAGGCACCGGGAACAGTCACCTATGGAAATGGTCCTGTGCTGATCGATGCTTCCAATGCAAGTCAGGGCTATGTGATGGTCCAGTACAGCGGGAATTCGTCCAAGATAAAGGTTCAGGTAATAAAAAGCGCAGGAGAGACCTATTCCTATGATTTAAATGCCAGATCAGATTATGAGGTCTTTCCGCTGACAGAAGGAAACGGAAAATATACGATCCGGGTGTTGGAGCAGGTACAGGGAACCCAATATGCCATAAAATCCAGCAGCGATATTCATGTGACTCTTGCAGATCAGTTTGCTCCCTATCTTTATCCGAACCAGTATGTGAATTTTTCATCGGGAAGTGCTGTGGTGAAAAAGGGTGAAGAGCTGGCGGCTTCTGCAACGGATGCCATTGGCGTTGTGACTAACGTTTATAATTTTGTTATAAAAAATTTCACTTATGATACGGCACTGGCAAGTTCTGTCCAGACCGGATACCTGCCTGATGTGGATCGGGTACTTGCCCAGAAAAAGGGGATCTGTTTCGATTATGCGGCAGTCATGACGGCTATGCTTCGTTCCCAGGATATCCCGACCAAACTTGTGGTGGGCTATACAGGCAACCTATACCATGCATGGGTCAATGTTTATATGGAAGGCCAGGGTTGGGTTGATAATATCATCTATTTTGATGGATATGACTGGAAGCTTATGGACCCGACATTTGCCTCATCAGGAAACAATGACCCGGCAATACAGCAATATATTACAAACAGCACTAATTATAAGGCAAAATATACGTACTAAATTACTTCATTTAAAGGAGATATCATAGATGAAAATGATAGCGAAAAAGCCTTATTCTTCAAGAGAACTTTCCGCTTTCTGCCTTCAGATATCCATTCTTCTCCATGCTGCAATCCCTCTTGACGAGGGATTGTATGTTATGGCGGAGGATGCAGTGCTAAAGGAAGAGAAAAAGCTGCTTGTGCAGATGGCGGAGGATGCGGAGTTGGGCACTCCTTTTTCGAAAGTGCTGGAAAACACAGGCGTTTATCCACTATATGTGATCCGGATGGCAAAGCTGGGGGAAGAAACAGGGAACCTGGACCAAATCATGAAATCCCTGGCCGAATATTATGAAAAAGAACATTTTCTCATAAAGAATATCAAAAATGCTCTTACTTACCCAGTTATTATGATCTTTATGCTTTTGGTTGTGCTTCTTGTTTTATTCACAAAGGTTATGCCTATATTTGAACAAGTATACCAACAGCTGGGGGCAGAGATGTCGCCGGTTTCTCTGGCTGCAACTAGACTGGGAGGCGTATTGTGTGGAGCGGCTTTGGTTCTTTCGGCCATAATGGCCGTTACTGCGGCTTTTTTGTGGTTCTTAAGCAAAAGGGGAAAGAAGTTTCTGATTGGGGAACGGCTGGTCCAGTGGGCAAAAAGAAGGAGCAGCATGGCTCTGGCTATCGCGAACAGGCGTTTTACGGCTGTCCTGGCCCTGACACTTCACAGTGGGCTTGATTTGGAAAAGGGCATGGAACTGGCAGCGCTGCTGACAGAGAACCGGGATGTGGAAGAAAAGATCAGGGGCTGTGCCCGGGAGCTTG
>JAEWRS010000548.1 GCA_023398855.1 Bacillota bacterium | reverse complement strand
ATCGTATCTTTATCCTCTTTTGCAGAAATTATTATTTCGGTATTGGGGTAGCTATATGCAGCTGCATTTTTGAGAATATTGTTAAACACTCTCGCCAGCTTTTCAGAATCAGCATAAACTGTCAGGGTTTCCTCTGCGTTAAGTATAGCGGAATTTCCCTTAGCAGATAAGGCAGGATAAAATTCGTCAACCAGCTGCACCAGCATATAGTATAAGTCAATGTTAGTTTTTACCAGCTTAATTTGCTGGGTGTTGTACCGTGTAATCTCAAAAAACTCGTTGATGAGTTTTTCCAGGCGCATAGATTTTTTCAATGCGATACTGATATATTTTGCTTTCTGCTCCATGGGCATATCTGGAGCTTCATCAAGTAAGCTCAAATACCCGATTACAGAGGTAAGCGGTGTACGAATATCGTGTGCAAGATACATAACCAATTCATTCTTTTTGTTTTCAGCTTCTTTTACAGCTTGCTGACTAAGCAGGACAGCCATCTTCATTTGATTCATCTGCTTTTCCATATCTTTTAGGGGTTCTGATAGTTCAATGGTGCTGTCGTTTGGCTGATACACGGTTTTGGTGGCATTGATGACCTCCTGTAAATATTCCCAAGGTTTCTTCCAGTAGTGATGAAAGATACAACAAAAGCCAACTACCAGATACAAAAAATAGATGACCCCGATTCTAAGATGAAACCACTGAAAAAATGTATTTGAATATTGACTAAATCCATAGTCAAATATTATTGCGGAGATGTAACCAATTAAGGTATAGAGAATTAAGATAATGTAGAGCTTAATTCTCAACTTCTTTTCAATATAGTTTTTTTTCAAAATCATCACCTCTATCCTGACAATATTTTAATTTTAAAAATCTGTTTTCCAGGCATATTATATTTTATATCCCACACCCCATATTGTTTTGATATATTTCGCTTCATCTCCGGTATCTCCTATTTTTTCACGCAAATGACGGATATGAACGGTAATGGTATTGTTACTTTTATTGTAATATTCATCTTGCCATATTTCATGGAACAGCTTCTCCGAGCTTACAACAATTCCTTTGTTCTCCAACAGAATACGGAGTATAGAAAATTCTGTAGGTGTTAATGAGATAGGCTTTTCATTTAGCAGGCATTCATATGTTTCGGTATTTATTTCTAAACCTGAGTAAGACAAATCTGTTCTTGTTTCTGTTTCCTGTTTAGGAGAATTGTATTTTTTATACCGGCGTAGCTGCGCTTTTACTCTGGCAATTAATTCAAGCGGTCGAAATGGCTTAGTGACATAATCGTCAGCCCCTAAGGTTAATCCCGTAATTTTATCGGTTTCTTCATCTTTGGCAGTTAGCATAATTACTGGAAACGTATAGTTCTCCCGAATTTTACGGCAAAGGTCAAACCCATTTACCCCGGGCATCATAATATCCAGAACTGCAAGGTCCAGCTCCGTGGTTTCTATGCAGGCAAGTGCTTCACCTGCGGAATAAAACTTAAATACCGTGTAATTTTCATTTTGCAAATAAACTTCTATCAAATCCGCTATATCGTGTTCATCATCCACAACAAGAATTTTATCACTCATAGTGGGTTCCTCCCTTCAGGCATATATAAGATATTGTATTATTGTATCAAAGTAGTCTTTCCTATTTATAATTTTTAGCATGAGAATTTATTAAGATTTTCCTAACTCAATGGTCATATTAACACTATTATACTAAAAATCCTTTTAAAACGCGATAATTACGGCTATGAGCTTATGAAAGCTATTCCAATAAATAGTGATGGTAAATTACGAAAATCCCTAATTTCTTCGTTAATCAAAGAAACAGAGATTTTCCCAATTCCCTGAGGATAAAAAATGCTGCCTGATCCTGGCAGAGCCCTGGCGGCCAGGTACTCTTCAGAACATAAACATCATGTTGTTATTCCCTTAAGTTTTTCTTGTATGGTAACTCTTCTAAGCCAGCATCCATAACTTCTTGCAGAGTAGGTATGGATGGTGCTGCCCCTGCCTTTGAGGCGATTCTCAGACAGTCTGTACTTTGTTAGTATATAGTTCCTTTTCCTGCTAAACTCAAGGCAAAACTATGAGCTGCAATTTCGGATAAACATCGAAGCCCTGTATTCCATTTAAAAGGGCCCAGAGAAAAAACCGTAACCTGACGCTGCTTATAGGTAATACCAATTTCAGGATCACTGCACTCAAGGTGATGAAAAATTTCATGTGCTAAAAATAATTGCCGGATAATTTCATACTCGCAAGTCAGCAGATTGCTGGACTCTATGCGGATAAATTTATCCTCAATCGTATTTTTAAACAAAACTATTTTATTCCTCACCGTATGATACTCACTGTAATAAAAGCCAGGGCCATCCATATCTTCCACCGTTAATCCAAGCGCTTGGGCAAGCTGCACCGGCGTAAGCTTATCATATTTCATGGAGCAATCATCCGCGGCCTCTTTTCCTTTGTCCCAGGCAAAATCACCATATTCACGCAGCTTTTCTTCTGAAGTGAAACGTCGCTGAGCCTCTTGTCCGATCATTTTTTTAATCAAGTCATTTTTATTCATGAAAACAGGATTCAAAAGAAAGTCCCCTTTCTATTTACTGCAGGTAAGTGCATATATATCCATGGCATTATTGCCTAATCCTTCTAATTCCGTACTGGCCAGAGATAATACCTGCGAGGAATTTATCAGACCCGAAAAACTTTTTATCTGTTTCCCATAAACCAGGAACAAATCAGGTACCTCCTCTCCTCCATCCGTATATCTGGTGGAATCTGAAATTGCCTGCTCCAAATCCTTCCTGGATTTTTCCAACCGAATCTTTGTCACCGTTCCATAAGGTTTCTGAAGGCGGATAACGCCTTCTTCATCCACAATACGGATGGGGCTCTTTGTCTTTTTTAACAGCCCTAAAAAACCTTTGACAATAATTTTGCCTTCCATAATATATAATTTTCCTGTATTGGCTAAAGTAGTGACCTGCTCCGGTGCTATCTCAAGCTGTTTTGCAATTTCTCCTTTGATTTCCTCCTCTGATTTCGCCTGACTCATCAAGTCTTTTGTTCTCAGCTCTGTTGTTCCCATTGCAATTGCTCTGACCAGATTCCGCGAAGAATCCACTTCAACATTTACCACTATGGAATCCGGCTGAGCTCCTGAGTTAATTGCAGCATTATACGCTTCACGCTTAATTGAGAGAATGTCCTCATCCGTTGGATTCAGTACAGTTCTTTCT
>JAEWRS010000500.1 GCA_023398855.1 Bacillota bacterium | reverse complement strand
TTTTTAATATTTTTTGCATCCTCTTCTCTGGAAAATGCCACTATCACATTGGTCAAACACTCTCACCTCCAGATCATCGTATCAGAACACAGAAATCATCAATACTTATACAGGTATTCTTCCACTTCCCAATCCGTTACCTGGGCCCTAAACAGATGCCATTCCGTTTCCTTTGCTTCCAGGTATTTCGTGTAAATATGTTCGCCCAGAACTTCTCTCATAAAATGGTTCTTACGAAAGTCCTCAATGGCCTCTCCCAGGGTTTCCGGCAAGCGCTCAATGCCTTTGGCCAAAATCTCTTCCGGCTGCATGGCAAAAATATTCTGATCAACACTTTTGGGCGGAGTCATTCCTTTTTCAATGCCATCAAGGCCGGCAGCCAGACAGGCAGCCAGAGCCAGATAGGGATTGACAGCCGGGTCTGGGCAGCGAAGTTCGATTCTGGTTCCTTCTCCCCTGGATGAAGGGATGCGGATCAGGGAACTTCTGTTTGCTCTTGATGACCAAGCGATATAAACCGGAGCGTCATATCCGGGCACCAGGCGTTTATAGGAATTGACCAGAGGATTGGTGAGGATTGCCATCCCTTTCATATGATAAAGGATTCCGGCTATAAACTCATAGGCAGCCTTGCTTAAGCCCAGCTCATCTGAGGCATCTTCAAACATGTTGTTGCCTTTTAAATCAGACAAAGACATATTAATGTGCATTCCAGAGCCATTGACTCCTGCCTTTGGCTTGGGCATAAAAGTAGCATGAAGACCATGACGCTTGGCAATGGTCTTTACAGCCATTTTAAAAGTCATAATGTTATCTGCCGTCACCATTCCCTCTGCATACTGAAAATCGATCTCATGCTGCCCAGGAGAAATTTCATGATGGGAAGCTTCGATCATAAATCCCATTTCTTCCAGATTCAGCACCATATCCCTTCGGACATTCTCTGCCAGATCAATGGGAGCCACATCAAAATAACTGGCTGTCTCGTGGGTTTCTGTCGTGGGACGTCCCTCTTCATCTGTATGGAATAGAAAGAATTCACATTCCGGTCCTGCATGGAACTCAAAGCCCATGTCCCTTGCCTTTTTAAGCACTTTTTTAAGGACAAATCTGGGATCACCGTCAAAAGGCGTCCTGTCCGGGTAATATACGTCGCACATCAAACGAGCAACCTTCCCCTGCTGTGGACGCCATGGAAATATCTCAAAGGTATCAAGATCCGGATAAAGGTACATGTCAGACTCTTCCATTCTCACAAAGCCTTCAATGGCGGAACCATCAAACATGCAGCGGTTTTCCAGAGCCTTGCCAAGCATGGTTTTGGTGATCGCAACATTTTTAAGCATACCGAAAATATCTGTAAACTGAAGGCGGATAAACTCTACGTCTTCTTCCTCTACGATCCGGAATATATCTTCTTTGCTGTACTTGCTCATAATGCTGTCTCCCTTCTTAAACTCAAAATAAAAAGCCCCAGCTTTTCTATAATAGCAAAAAAAGGGGCAGGCAAACACAGTCTCACACCAATGGACCACCTTTGCACCACCCCGTCATATGTGTAAAATATAACAGCTGGGAAAAAATTTGTCAATATCTTTATTTATTACTTTGATAAGTCAAAGCCCTGATAGCATTCAAAATTGCAAGGACCGAAACACCCACATCTCCAAATACCGCTGCCCACATTGTTGCAATTCCTACCGCTGACAATATAAGAATGAGTATCTTCACACCAATGGCAAAAATGATATTCTGCTTCACAATAGCCGCTGTTTTCCTTGCGATAGCAATGGCATCGATAAGCTTTGACGGTTCATCTGTCATAATTACCACATCAGCAGCTTCCACCGCTGCATCAGAGCCGATTCCTCCCATGGCAATTCCTACATCGGCACGTGCAAGGACCGGGGCATCATTAATACCGTCACCTACAAAAGCAAGGTTCATCCCTTCCTGTTTTCTTGAAAGCAATTCTTCCACCATTGCGACCTTATCACCTGGGAGCAGTCCGCCGTGAACTTCGTCAAGCCCCAGCTTTTCACCAACCGCACGGCCAACTTCCGGCTTATCTCCGGTGAGCATCACCAGCTTTCTGACCCCCGCCTCCTTCAGTCCTTTTAAGGCCGCAGGAACATCTTCCCGAATGGTATCTGAAATGGTAATGGAACCCAGATACCTCCCGCCTTCAGCCACATAAAGGGAGGTTCCTGTTACAGACTCCCCGGGCAAAACGGTGATTCCCTGCTGTTTCATCAGCCTTGAATTGCCAATATATAGATCCAGTTCCTTCCCATCTTCTTTTATCTCGGCCTTCATGCCGAGACCAGCAATCTCTTCCGCTCTGCCGATGAGGGTCTTATCAATGGGTTTTCCATATGCTTCCTTTACAGACAAAGCAATGGGATGATTAGAATGGAACTCACCATAAGCAGCCAGTCTTAACAATTCTTCCTCTGAGCCTTCTGCAGGCTCCACGTGAGTGACCCGGAATTTTCCGGTTGTCAGAGTGCCGGTTTTATCAAAAACAACCGTATCCAGAGAAGCCAGGGCTTCCAGGTAATTGCTTCCCTTCATAAGGATCCCGTTTCTGGAAGCAGCACCCAATCCTCCAAAAAAGCTTAAGGGCACCGAAATCACCAGAGCACAGGGACAGGAGACTACCAAAAAGCTGCAGGCACGGTATATCCAGGTTCCCCACCCGCCACCTAAGACCAGAGGAGGAATCACTGCCAGAACAAGTGCCAAGGTCACTACCACCGGTGTGTAAATCCTTGCAAACCTGGTAATAAAGTTCTCGGCCTTTGCCTTTCTAAAGCTGGCATTTTCCACCAGCTCCAAAATCTTTGCCACAGTGGAATCATCAAACAGCTTACTTACCCTGACCTCCAAAACACCGTTTAAATTAATGGAACCGCTAAGTATGGCATCATTTTCCTTCACCTCTACAGGCATGGATTCTCCTGTCAGGGCCTTGGTATCCACACCTCCGGTACCTTTTACGACAATTCCGTCAAGAGGCACCTTTTCACCTGGTTTTATTACGATGATATCCCCTATTAAAACTTCATAAGGGTCCACCTTTTCCTCCTTGCCATCTTTAAGCAAATTGGCATATTCCGGATTGATATCCATAAGCTCTGTAATGGATTTTCTTGATTTGTTTACTGCATAGTCATTAAAGAGTTCCCCAATCTGGTAAAACAGCATGACTCCCACTGCTTCTTCCAAAGCCCCGATACCAATAGCACCAAAGGTGGCCACTGACATGAGAAAGTTTTCATCAAAAAACTGGCCATTTTTAATATTCCTGATTGCCCTTAAAGGGATATCATACCCTGCTGCCAGGTATGAGAGCAAAAAAAACAGCCAGTACCAGACCGTCTTTTCCTCTCCAATTAAACCCGCCCCAAAAAGCAAGGCACTGGCTGTAAGCCTGATTGCCATCCGTTTCTGTTTCTTTGTCATCATTGCTCCTCTGCTTTACCGAAGTACCTTGAACTCTGCTTCCGGCTCAATTTTATATGAAATCTTTTTTGCTGCCTCCATGATTTCATCAGACTTGCCCTCTTCAATTTCCATGGTCATTCTCTGGGTCATAAAACTTATAGAAGCACTTTCCACACCATCTAGCTTTTTAACCTCTTCTTCAATCTTAGCCGCACAATTGGCACAGCACAAGCCTTCCAGTTTGACAATCTTCTTCATAACAGCTTCTCTCCTTTTTTACTTTTTATTCCTGTCTTCATTACTCATTGATGTGCTCCATCCCCTGGGCCAGAATTGTCTCGATATGACTGTCAGACAGGGAATAAAATACCGTCTTTCCTTCTCTGCGGAACTTCACCAGGCGCATCTGCTTCAATACCCGGAGCTGGTGGGAAATTGCTGACTGCCCCATTTTTAACAGATTTGCAATATCACACACGCACATCTCTGACTGGCTTAATACATAAAGGATCCTTATCCTGGTAGCATCACCAAATA
>JAEWRS010000466.1 GCA_023398855.1 Bacillota bacterium | reverse complement strand
CAATGAGTAATATGCATCTTTTTATGGCTGCTTTTTTTCCTCCTTTAAATTGTATTGATTTTTGGCAATATAGACACCCACCATAGCAATAATAATCCCCACGATTTCTATCGTTGACAAAGTTTCTTTGAATAAGGTATAAGCATATATAGTAGCTATCGCTGGTTGTGTAAGGCAAATAACAGATGATAAGTTGATACTAATTTTACCTTGACAATGGGCAAGCAAATTATGTCCTATAATTTGCAGGCATAAGGTAAGCCCAATTAAAGGAAGCACTTGATTGATGTCTTGTGGAACTTGGAATCCCTCAATGATACTTGATGCAAAAAACAAAGCAAATGCGCTCCCAAATGCACTAACAAACATAATCACACTGCTTTCCATGCGATCTCTTAAATGATATGAAATAAGTAAAAATCCAGCGTAAAAGAAAGAAGCAAGAAATGCTAAGAAGTCTCCAAAATAGTTCGATGTACTTGGACTTACCTTTCCTCCAAGCAGTACAAATACGCCGATGAGTGTGATAATTGCTCCTACTAAATAGAATCTTGGAATTTTTTCTTTAAATAGAAAATAAGAAACTGGAATAACTGTAAATGGAGTAAGATTCGTCAGCAAATTGGCATTTGCAACAGAAGTGTAACTAAAGGACAAATTCCATAGTGCTACATCACCTGCCAAAAAAATTCCCGCAAAAAATAAAATTATAATATCATTTTTTGATAAGTGTTTTAAATGTTTATAGACCAAAGGAAATAACAGGGGAATCGAAAAAAGCACCCGATAAAATCCAGTATTTATTGGCGATAACGCACTTAACTTAACCCAAATTCCTCCTGTCGCCAAAAATGCCACAGCAATCAATTCAATAAGCACATCTTTAGTTGCATTTTTTCTAAGTCTCTTTGAATTAGCTTCCAAAATTTCACCATCCTTATCTATCGAATACAAATATCAATTGCGTCTTCGCCACTGAAATTGAATCTATAACAATTTGCATTATCTGCGTGTTTATAAAACATAATAGAGTTGTCTTATGGCTACCACCCGGATTAAACTCTTCCAGTTTTACATAAACTTGCCCTGATCGTTCTCCATAGGGATTTTGAATTTTTATAGAAAGTATTTGTTAATTAGTTTATAATAGAAGGTGGAACAATTGAAGTGCCACTATTTAAGATTTTTATGGCTCCACTAATATGAAGGGAACCTGCTGTGATCTATTTAGACAATGAGAAAAAAGAACCCTTATATATACAAATCTATAATCAAATATGCCATGACATATTATCTGGAAAACTTAGTGAAAACCAAGTTTTGATTGGAAGCAGGACCCTGGCCAAAATTTTGCAGATCAGCCGTAACACCGTTGACAGTGCCTACGCTCAATTATGCGCTGAAGGTTACATAATGCCGCAGCGTGGTATTGGATACGTTGTAATGCCTGTTCCTCAAATCATGACTAAAAAGTCTCCAGTAAACTCAAATAATACGATTAGTCATAACGTACAACAACAGCAAGCTAAGTATGATTTGACAAATAGCAGTTTTACAAGTGACTTGTTCCCTAAAAAACTATGGAGAAAATTCACCCCTATTTGTCTTGATTTGCTGGATAATGAGTCTAAACTACGTCCCTATCAAGATAAAAATGGCTCACAATATCTACGCTCACACCTATTAAAGTATTTACAAAAGATTCGCGGGGTTTCCTGTACAGAAGATCAGATCATCATAACCTGTGGACTTCAAAACGCTCTGAATATCATTTGTGATTTGATACTTCATGACAATGCAACTGTTTTAGTTGAAGAGCCCGGGTTTGATAAAGCAACCACCATTTTTAAGAATAAAGGGTGTAATGTGAAAGCAATACCCATTGATGATCAGGGGATGATCACGGCACAATTGCCTAAAGATAAAAGCGTACAGGCTGTCTATACTACCCCTTCTCATCAATTTCCCACGGGAGTCACTATGCCTGTAGGAAGAAGATATGAGCTTTTGCATTGGGCAAATGAGCATAGAGCCTATATTATTGAAGATGATTTTGACAGTGAATTACGCTATTATGCCAGACCAGTTCCATCATTGCAATCCATTGATTCCCATGATTGTGTTATATATCTCGGTACTTTCTCTAAAGCACTTTCTCCCTCTATCCGTATGGGGTACATGATTTTACCTCCTCAATTTAAAAATGTGTATGATGAGAAGTATCACAACTACTCCAGTACAGTTCCATTACTAAACCAACTAATTATTGGAAAGTTACTGGAAACTGAGCAGTATGATAAACATATACGGAAACTGAATCAGATTTTTCGCAAAAGGCTTGAATTGTTTTTTAAAGAATTATCTGATGTCCAAAGTAAGATTAAAATTTCCAGCAATGGTTCCGGACAATATTTTTTATTGAAATTTTCAGAAACAGTAAGTCAGGAGGAACTTATTAAAAGCGCACTCAATCATGGGGTACGAGTATACTCAACCATGAACTTCTGGCAGGAAAAAGCAGATTGTCCTCCTAATACACTTTTTCTTGGATTTAGTAAAATCAGTCTTGAAGATATACCAGACTGTGTAAAGCGTTTAAAAGCTGCGTGGAGTACATGGCTAGCGTGATGGACCTGGCTGTTTTTCCCACGCTGCCTTTTTCATTGATAATGGCAATGATATCCACCATTGGTGTACCCCTTTAGGGATAAAATGGTTTTGGGTAAATAGGGCATAAAAAATAGGACTTAATCGGTAAAACCCCTTAATTGGAGTTTTTTGATTAAGTCCTATTTTATCACTATCATCTACATATTCTCTGTATATGTCAAAACCATTTTCCCCAGGCAATAAGAACCATGTCCGCCTAAGGCATAGGAGACCCCCCGGATTCCCTGCGTTTTCTCAATAATTCCAGCACCAGTTCCTTTGCAGTCCTTTCACCAATAAAAACCCGTTCTACCTTTACCGTCATTTGTTTTTCTTCATAGGTTACATAAGCTGGTGAATCCATTCCTTACACCTCCTGAAGAATACTATTCAGACAGGTTTGTACCTTATACCCTAACCCATGCATGTACGGTTTATTCCATGAGAGAAAACCAGAGAAATAGAAAAAAGCATAGCACCACTCTGCCATACCTTTTTCCTGCACTTTTCATCACTCCATATATCCGCCCTTCATAGGAGATACGGCACGTTCACTGAATATTTTCAATACGCCAGTAGAATATTTTGACGGTCTTGGCCGCCATCTTTCCCGCCGTTCCTTAAGGATCTCTTCCATCTCACCTTCGGATTTCCTCTGACCTTTTACGCCTACAATTGCAAGGAGGCGGTCCGGTATGTCTATCTGAATCAAATCCCCCTCTTCCACTAAGGCAATAGGCCCCCCGTCTGCCGCTTCCGGTGAAACATGCCCGATAGAAGGACCTGTGGACGCCCCGGAAAACCGGCCGTCAGTGATCAGGGCAATGGTCCGGCCAAGTTCCTTATCTGAGGATATGGCTTCTGAGGTGTAAAACATTTCCGGCATACCGCTTCCCTTTGGACCCTCATACCGTATGAATACGGCATCCCCAGGCTTGACCCTGTGTTTCAGCACCGCATCAATGGCCTCTTCCTCACTGTCAAAGGGGCGTGCATGTAACACTGCATGGAACATTTCTTTTGGACAGGCAGTATGCTTGATGACCGCACCTTCCGGCGCAAGATTTCCTTTTAAAATGGCAATGGCACCATCTGTTCCAATCGCCTTTTCAAAGGGGCGGATGATTTCTTCTTTTTTCACCCCGGCTCTTGCGCAATACTCATCGCATTTGTCATAATAACCACTTTGTTTCAGTATCTCCAGATTTTCCCCCAGGGTCTTTCCTGTTACAGTCATTGCATCCAGATGAAGCACCGACTTGATCTCTTCCATGATCCTCGGTACTCCGCCTGCATAGTAGAAGTACTGGGCCGGCCATTTACCGGCGGGTCTGATGTCAAGAAGGTAATGGGCACCTCTGTGCAGCCTGTCAAACATCCCTGAATCTATTTCCAGACCAAATTCGTGAGCAATGGCAGGAAGATGTATCAGGGAATTCGTGGACCCGGATATAGCAGCATGGACCATAATCGCATTTTCAAAGGAATCCATGGTAACCATGTCTCTTGGCTTTATTCCCTTTGCAGCAAGCTCCATGATCTGACGTCCTGCTTTTTCAGCCACTTCTTTTAAATCCGGACAGGTTGCGGGCATAAGAGCTGAGCCCGGAAGCATGAGTCCAAGGGCTTCTCCCATGACCTGCATGGTTGATGCTGTTCCCATAAAAGAGCAGGCTCCACAGGAGGGACAGGCATGCTGCTTATAATACTCCAGCTTTTCAGGCTCCAGTTCCCCTCTCTGGCACATGGCGCTGTACTTTCCGATCTGCTCCAGGGTCAGAAGATCCGGACCAGCATCCATAACCCCTCCTGTCACCAGAATGGAGGGCATATTAACCCGTCCGATAGCCATCAGATGGGCAGGCACTCCTTTGTCACAGCTTGAAATAAATACTCCGCCATCAAATGGTGTTGCATTGGCATGAATCTCAATCATATTACAGATGGTATCCCGTGAAACCAGGGAATAGTTGATGCCGTCATGACCCTGGGCCATTCCATCACATATATCTGTTGTAAAATATCTTGCCGCTTTTCCTCCGTTATCCTTTACCCCATCTGCTGTTTTGTTTACCAGCTCCAGAAGGTGGGCGCTTCCCGGATGGCTGTCACCAAAGGTGCTCTCCACCATGATCTGCATTTTGGAAAGATCTTCTGCCTTCCAGCCCATGCCCATGCGAAGCGGGTCCATTTCCGGGGCCAGCTTCCGGATTTCCTGACTAACCATAATAACGCTCCTTTCCTATTCATCTTATATTTTATATTTTCATTATAATAACTCATCATATGATTGTCAATTATGCTTTATGGCTTTATATTAATTCCATGGGTATTTTCACGATTTTTATGCATTTTATCTTGTTTGTCTCATTTTTCATTCCAAAGTCATCTGCTCAATTCGTCATCTTATATTTAATTCATCTGATTTATTAACACCTCATCTCATTTATTTATACTTGAAGGAATCAGAAATTACGTATATAATCAGATAAGATAACCACATAGCTGAAAGGAACACACTATGGCCTCAACTCATAAATCCCTAGCCGATACAACGGCTGAAAGAATCATCAAATACATCATTGACAACAAATTAAAAGAAGGCGCCCAGCTTCCTAACGAAACCACTCTTTCCTCTCTTATGGGTGTGGGACGAAGCACCCTTCGGGAAGCCGTACGGGCTCTTGTTTCACGTAATATTCTTACAGTTCAGCAAGGCTCCGGAATTTACGTCTGCCACAATACTGGCGTATCCGACGATCCTCTTGGCTTCATTTTTATTGAAAATAAGGAAAAGCTAGTAGCCGACCTTTTGGAATTCCGCATGATGATCGAGCCCAGGGTGGCTGCCCTGGCCGCCACAAAAGCTACTCCGGCACAGGCGGAGGAGCTGCTTCTCCTGGCAAACCGGGTGGAGGAATGCTGCCATGCAGGGATATCCCACACTGAGGCCGATGCCGATTTCCATGCCAAGATCGCGGAGATCAGCGAAAATGTCATCGTCCCCCAGCTTGAACCCCTTATCATGCATGCCATTGACATGTTTATCGACATCACCCATTCCGCATTAAAGGAGGAAACCATAAGGA
>JAEWRS010000434.1 GCA_023398855.1 Bacillota bacterium | reverse complement strand
GCAGTTGCAGTTGCCAGCGTTGGTTTCTGGGCAATCAAGTATGCCAGTGTAATGGCAGATGCAGAATCCAATTTCAGCATGACCGGCGTATCACCCATCGGTTTACCGCTGATGATCGGTGCGGTTATGTTTGGTACCGGTATGGTTATTGCGGGAGGCTGTGCATCAGGGACCTTGATGCGGGTTGGCGAAGGTTTTGCTATGCAGGTTTTGTCCCTGGTATTTTTTGTGGCAGGTTCGTTCTGGGGCGCCCATGATATGAATTTCTGGAGCAAATTCAACAAAAATGCTCCAAAGGTTTTTCTACCCGATGTATTTGGCTGGTTTGGTGCCATTGTTGTACAGGGATTGATCATTATTTTGTTATACATAGCTGCTGTTAAATGGCAGGAAAAGAAAATGGGAAGTGCAGATTAAAAATCAAATCAAAGGAGATCTATCACATGGCAGAATTTACATTAGATTGTATGGGAGAGGCTTGTCCTGTTCCACTTATGAAAACAGAAAAGAAGATGAAAGAGTTAGCAGCTGGAGATGTTTTAATCGTGTCCATCGATCATAGCTGTGCAATGAAAAATGTTCCGGAATGGGCAAGAAATCAGGGACATAACGTGGAGATTGAAGAAGTGGATGACGGAGAGTGGGAAATTGTCATTGAAAAGGCGAAGTAAATAACTTTCGTGAAAGCAGGTGAATAAATTTGAAACAATTTTTTATTAAGCTTGGCGATCATCCGATTTATAAAAAACTGTTAAAGGAACCCTTAACATACGTGGCCGGCGCGGTTTTGCTTGCAGTTTTTCAAATTGCCCATTTTTCAGCTCTTGGCAGCGGATGGGGAGTGACAGGCACATTTGCAAACTGGGGAACCTGGATCTACAAAGCACTTGGCGGAGATGCAAGCGGCTGGGTATACTATGCTTCTGAAAAAATGCAGAAGGATTTAAATGCCAGCTTTATGGCGGACGGCGGTTCCATCCGGAATCTGGGCATAGTGCTGGGGGCCTTTGTGGCAACCTTATTTGCATCACAGTTTAAAATCAAAAAGATCAAATCATTCCGGCAGGTGGTAGCTGCAGTTCTAGGGGGTTTGTTAATGGGCTATGGAGCAAGGCTGGCAAATGGCTGTAATATAGGTGCATTATTTACCGCGATTTCTGCTTTTTCCTTATCCGGCTGGATATTCGGAGCATTTTTGCTGGCAGGAGCTTTCCTGGGAAGCAAATTATTAGCCAAATATTTTATGTAACATAAATCATGGGGCGATCATATCTGATTGCCCCTGAATAATATAAACGCCCTGCCACAGGAAAAGCGGCTATGGAGGAAAAATACGTATTTTCAGAAAGGAACCGGTTGAAATGGCTAAACGAACAGAATCATACGATGTGGTAATTATTGGAGGCGGAGCAGCCGGCTTAACAGCGGGAATTTATTGCGGCAGAGCCAGGCTTAAAACTTTGATTATAGAAAAAACCCTGGTAGGAGGGCTTGCCACTTATACCAATGAAATAGAGAATTACCCGGGCTTTCCTGATGGGGCCACTGGGCTTGGGCTGATGGAATTATTCCATAAACAGGCAAAAAAATTTGGTGTGGATTTTAAGCTGACAGATGTAAAATCAGTATCCTTAGATGGGGATGTGAAGCAGGTAGAAACGTTCCGTACCATTTATCAGGCAAAGGCTGTGATTATTGGAAGCGGAGGAAAGCCTCGTCTGACCGGAGCGAAAAATGAGGATTTATTTCTTTATGATAAAGGGATTTCGTTCTGTGCCACCTGTGATGCGGCAGCAAATACCGGGAAGACTGTAATGGTAATCGGAAGCGGAGATGCTGCCATTGAAGAAGGAATATTTTTAACCAAATTTGCTGACAAGGTGATTGTATCTGTTATGCACGAGGAAGGCAAAATGGACTGCAATGAGATTGCAAAGGCACAGGCCCTTTCAAATCCTAAAATGGAATTTATCTGGAATACGGTTGCAGACAGCTTTGAAGGTGACGAAAGACTGCACACGGTTGTATTAAAGAATTTAAAAACAGAGGAAAAAGTTCCTGTTTCAGTAGACAGCTGTTTCCTGTTTATCGGTTACCTGCCCAATACGGAATTATTCCAAGGTGTTCTGGATATGAACAGGGGAGGTTATCTCATAACGAATGAACGGATGGAGACAAACCTGCCAGGAGTATTTGCTGTGGGAGATGTGCGGGACAAATACTTAAAACAGGTTGCAACGGCGGTAGGAGACGGAGCCGTAGCCGGATACGGTGCGGAAAAATATGTATCGGAAAGCGAAATATTTGAAAAACAGATTATGAATGAAGGGAAGCCTTCCCTGGTGTATGTTTATAATGCCGTTGATCCCCGGTCAAGAGAACTGCTGCCGGTTTTCAAAGAGTATGATCAGGAGCATTGTGACCTGAGGGTATCCTGCATTGATATTTATAAATCAGATGGTCTTGCAAAGCGCCTTGCAGTGGAGAACACTCCCTGTATGGTCTGGATCAAAGATTGCCAGATTATGGAAAAATGTTATGGAGAATTGACTCCAGAGCGCATCAGAAGCATCTGCAAATAGTAAATATGCTGGTTTGGCTATTCGTATAGCACTGTGATGGAATTATCTGTGGAAGTAAATTTTTGGACTTGTTATTTCCTGTAAATACATTTACAATATCATAGAGTACCAGGTGATTGATATTACGAATAGACAGGAGCATGGCTATGCCGCAGTTATCTCTTTTAATAAAACCTGCTTCAGGCAATTGCAATATGCGCTGTGAATATTGCTTTTATGCAGATGAACTGAATCATCGTACCATTCAATCCTATGGCAGGATGTCGGTGAGTACGTTACAGACAATTGTTGACCAATCAATGGTTTTCGCTGATGGAGAGTGTACTTTTGCATTTCAAGGCGGAGAGCCGACTTTAGCGGGACTAGATTTTTATAAAAGTCTGGTCAGTTATGTTGCCGCCCATCCCAATCCTAAAAAAATCAGAATTCACTATGCCATTCAGACCAATGGCTATGAGATTGATGAAGCATGGGCCTCATTTTTTGCGGAAAATCACTTTTTGGTGGGAGTTTCTTTAGACGGTATGAAAGAAATCCATGACAAATACCGGGCCAATGCTGCCGGAGAGGGAACT
>JAEWRS010000404.1 GCA_023398855.1 Bacillota bacterium | reverse complement strand
GCTCTGTTCGTCTCCGATATCTGCAAACACCTGGTCAAACACCGCCAGCTCAGAGCCGTCAAATGCCGGAATATGAAGTCCGGACTGCCCCATGAGTGTAAATAAGCCCACTGTTTTTAACGAGACGGTTTTTCCGCCCGTATTAGGGCCTGTTACGATCAATAAGTCAAAGTCCCGGCCAAGATGGATGGTGATTGGGACAACTTTGGAAGGATCTAAAAGGGGATGGCGGCCTTCCTTGATGTGGATCACTCTGTTTGTATTAAATATTGGTTCACTGGCATTGTAATGCCTGGATAAAGCTGCTTTTGCGAAAATAAAATCCAGTTTTGTCAGGATTTCAAAATCAGTTTCCAGTTCCTCAAGATAGGGGGCCAGCTGGTTGCTTAGATCAGCGAGAATCATTTCGATCTCTTTTTGTTCCTGGATTTCCAGAGCCCGGAGGTCATTATTAAGCTTTACGATTGCCATTGGCTCAATAAATAAGGTGGAGCCGGTGGAAGACTGATCGTGAACCATGCCGGATACCTGGGATTTGTGTTCCGATTTCACAGGGAGACAGTAACGTCCATCTCTCATGGTGATCACTGCATCCTGCAGATAGGTACGGTTGGAATTTAATAAAGAGTTTAACTGGGTGTGGATCTTGTCATTGATGGAACGCATGGAGCGCCTGACATGATGAAGACCAGGGCTGGCGTCATCACTCACCTCTTCTTCCGAGAGGATGCACCGTTTGATTTCCGTATTGACCGGGGTAAGCGGTTCCAGCAGCTGAAAGAATTCCTCCAGAGAATCCTCAGGGAGTTCTGAGTCCTCGTGGCGGCCATAGGCTTTTGCCCGTGCTGAGGCCGTAAGGAGTGAGCTGATGGATAGAATCTCAACAATCCCCAATGCGCTTCCTACGTCCAGACGTTTTAAAGAAGGCCGTATGTCTTTGATGCCTCCAAAAGATATACTTCCTTTCTGGCGGACTCTTGTGGCTGCATCTGTAGTCTGCTTCTGGGCTTTTACGATTTCCTGATAGTCTGTGGAAGGAACCAGGTTCCTGCACAGCTCCTTACCGGAATCACAGGAGGCAAACTGGGTAAGCTGAGCAATGATTTTATGGTACTCCAGAGTTTTTAGTGCTTTCTGATTCATATATTATACCTTGTTTATTCTGCTTTCTTTACACTGTGGTTCAATGAGAATAGTATCTGTTACAGTATAGCATATATGGGATAAAAACTGCAATCCTCAGGTTGCTTTTCCTGCCAGATCCTGTAAGCGGGAATTTAGCGCTGTCTTATATAGTATGTTTCACTTGCAATTCAAATATCAGCGGAACCGGATAATGCTTTATAAAACAGGCAAGAACACCTTGATGGCTTACTTTACCATTGCTGAGGGCCTAAAGTTCTCATGTTTTTCTTGCATTAAGGGACGAAGGACCTTATAATAGTATTTAGGTCTTCTGCAAAGGAGGGTTAATATGCCGGATAATAGCGGGCCAGGCGATAGAAATACAGAGCCACGTCGGTTTATCAATGAAAAGATAGTGAGACAGCCTATGTCGAAAAGGGATATGCTAAAAAGGGCACTGGGCCTTTTTGCGACTGCGGTTATTTTCGGAATCGTGGCTGCTGTTACATTTGCCATATCCCGGCCTGTCGCTGAACGGTTTTTTGTGAAGGGATCCACCAGTGAGAGCGTTCCAGTGACCATACCAAAGGATGATCCTGAAACAGTGTCTACCGAGGCTGAATCCAGGCCTTCGGCAGCAGAGACAGAACCTATTGAAGATATTTTAAAATCCGCTATGGAGAAATATCCATTTTCCGTGGATGATTTAAATACCCTTTATGGAAGTCTTCGGTCTTTGGTCCAAAAGTCGGACAAAGGGATCGTGACGGTTCATTCCGTAAAGACTCAGACAGATTGGTTTAATAACCCTGTGGAAAATTCTGTATTATTTTCGGGTGTGATCATTGCATCTGCAAATCAAGAGCTGCTTGTGCTGACCCCGGACAGGGCAGTGGAGGATGCAGAGGCCATACGCGTTGCTTTTTCGGATGGTACAGAGGTCCAGGGAACGATCAAGCAGACCGATAAGTTTTCCGGAATGGCAATCGTAAGCGTTTCTACGGCTGATTTAGGAAGAGCTTTGCTGGAAGACGTCAAGGCCATTGAGCTGGGGAATTCCTATTCCGTGAAGCAGGGAGACTTAGTGGTGGCTGTGGGCGGCCCTGCCGGCATGGTTCATTCTGTTGATTATGGATTTATATCGTATATTACGAAAAACGTACAGGTTACGGATGGATTAACCCGTATCCTGTATTCCGATGTGAAGGGGAATGCCAATACAGGAACCTTTTTCATGAATACAGCCGGCCAGATCATCGGGTGGGTGACTGAAGAGCATAAAATTGAAGGAAGCAAGGATATGACGGCTGCCATGGCCATATCTGACTATAAGAGTATTCTGGGTAAGATGAGCAATGGCGGATCATTTCCCTACTTTGGAATCAAGGGACAGGAAGTAAGTGCAGTTATGAACAGCACAGGACTGCCGCTGGGGGTATATGTTGTTGATGTAAATGCAGACAGCCCTGCCTACAATGCCGGGATCCAGTGCGGCGATATCATAAGGACCATGGGAGATGAAACCATCGTTACCATGAAGGACTTCCAGGCTGTCCTTGAAAAGTCCAATCCCGGAGATGTGATTCCTGTCAGTATTTCACGCAATGGAAGAGAAGAATATAAAGAGATACAGTATCAGGTAACCATTGGAGCCAGGTGATCTTCCTGGCTTCCTTGTTGCCTAAGTTTAAGGGGAAAGAAAACTGCTTTTTCACCTTAAGTATATGAAGCAGAGGATATGCAGACATATCCGTCGGCTTTGTCAGTATTCAGAATGTGGAGGAAAACGATGAGGTATGTAGAATCATTCCGCGAAGGAATGCATGTTTCAGATGTGTATTTATGTAAGTATAAGCAGATTGCCCTTACAAAATCAGGAAAGGAATACGGAAATCTGATTCTTCAGGACAAGACCGGAACAGTGGATGCGAAAATATGGGATCTTGGCTCTCCGGGAATCGGTAATTTTGAAAGTCTGGATTATGTTTACATAGATGCAGATGTGACTGTTTTCCAGAATTCCAACCAGTTGAATATCAAACGGGTACGAAAGGCAGAAGAAGGGGAATTTATCCCTGGAGATTACCTTCCTGTATCTGGCAAGGATATCGGACTTATGTATGAGGAGTTTTTAGGCTTTATCAGAACGGTCAAAAATCCTCATTTAAGGAAGCTGCTGGAGAGTTTTTTTGGAGATGCTGCATTTGCCAAGGCATTTCAGTTCCATTCTGCAGCAAAAAGTGTTCACCACGGTTTTGTGGGGGGATTACTGGAACATACTTTAAGCGTTGTAAAGCTGTGTGACTATTATGCGGCCTATTATCCCCTTATTAACCGGGACTTACTGTTGACTGCCGCTATGTTCCATGATATAGGAAAAACCAGAGAACTTTCCACGTTTCCGGAAAATGATTATACTGACGACGGGCAGCTTTTGGGCCACATTATCATTGGAACAGAAATGGTGGGAGAAAGGATCCGCACGATCCCTGGTTTTCCCGAAAAGACGGCTTCCGAGTTGAAGCACTGCATCCTGGCTCATCATGGGGAGCTGGAATACGGTTCTCCTAAAAAGCCTGCTTTGATTGAAGCGCTGGCCTTGAATTTCGCAGATAATACTGATGCCAAGATGGAGACCATGATCGAGGTGTTAAGAGGTGCAGGAGATAACAACGGCTGGCTGGGATTTAACCGGCTGATGGAGAGTAATATACGTAAGACATCAGAGTCATGATTAATCAGCAAAAAAACGCATCAGAATTCTGGGAATCCTGATGTGTTTTTTTATTTTATATATCATAATAAAAAGAAAACACAAATTTTAGAATTTCTTTCGTTTTCCCTGACCCTTCATTTAAGATTGCTTTCGTATCCTTGATATAGAAGTAAAAAGAACGAAAATGTGGTATCATAAATGAGATGTTACAGTTGGTAACAATATTATTTGTAAGTCATTGCCTTATGGGCAGGCAAAGCAGAGCGGGCTTTGAAAAAACGGGAAGGAATATGAGAAGGAGAGATCACATGGAAGCTAACCACATTTTATTGGTAGAGGATGATAAAGAGATCAGGCAGGGGGTCGAGATTTATTTAAGAAGCCAGGGATACGAAGTATTTCAGGCGGCAGATGGGTTGGAAGGCCTAAAGGTCTTAGAGCGGGAAGAGATTCATCTGGCCATAGTGGATGTGATGATGCCCCGGATGGATGGCATTACCATGACCGTTAAGCTAAGAGAAAAATATGATTTCCCGGTTATCATCTTATCGGCAAAGTCTGAGGAGGTGGATAAGATCATGGGGCTTAATATCGGTGCCGATGATTATGTGGCAAAGCCCTTCACTCCTATGGAGCTTTTGGCCAGAGTGAATTCTCAGCTCAGGCGTTATAAGAAATACATGGATGTGCTGGAAGAAAAGGAGCAGAAAGAAAAAAGCAATGTTTATTCCATCGGAGGGCTGGAGCTTAGTGAGGATACGGTGGAAGTGACTGTGGATGAAAAACCGGTGAAGCTGACGCCCATTGAATTTAAAATTCTTGCTCTTCTCATGAAAAATCCTGGAAGAGTGTTTTCCGCGGAGGAAATATATGAGCGGGTCTGGAACGAACGGGCAATAAACACAGATACAATCATGGTTCATGTAAGGAAGATCCGGGAAAAGATCGAGATCAACCCCAAAGAACCCAAATATCTAAAGGTGGTGTGGGGAGTTGGATATAAAATTGAGAAACAGGCATAGGGTCAGTGTTATTCTTGCTCTGATTGTGATTTTAATAGCCTCTGCCGTCATGGTAGGGCTTTATCCGTTTTTTAAAAATGAGTCAGCCAGATTTGAGGAGCCTGTATATGGACAAGAAAAATTTCTTGAGCATCTGGTGACCGGTAATTATGTGCTTTTTCTGGAACAGGTCCAGTATGAGCAGGGCAGTGCCATTTCCCCTTTCCAGCTTTATTTTCCTAAAGCGGAGGAGGAATTAAAGAACGCCGCGGCTGTTCCTGTTCAGGCAGAAACAGAGATAACGACAAGTGAGGATATCACCACAGTGTTTGAGGATGGTTATTATGGCTTGGCAGGACAAGAAGACCGGAATGAGTATTTAAAAGAGCTGCGAAGGAACTGCATGAGGGAATACGAATCCTGGAGCCGCTATTTCGGCGGAATGAAAAAATTCCTGGATTATCAGGTGCTAGATAAGGATGGCAAAGTGTTAAACGATCATGCAGCAGGTAATTCCATCAAAGAAAACGATGAATATGCCTTTAAGGCTTTGCTTCATTATGATGATCTGGGGCGCATGAAGGTGGTAGATATAAGCGGTGAAAATTCGGTCAGCCTTATGAACACGCTGGAGACGCTGGGGGAAATGGATCCAATGAGTAATTTCTATTGGGATTCGTATCTTTATGAAACAGATATGAAGATGAAGAGTCCTAGAAATGTCACATTTGCTTATGGGATGACGCAGCAGCAGATGTCTTTATATGAAGAGGAGAGAGAAACCGTCTGGAACTCTTATAATTATTCCGGCAGCGTTTCCAGGATATTTATCGGATTAATCTGTGCGGTTGCGATTACTGCATTTATTCTCTCCTTTTTTGACCCAGACCTGCCGGAATCCAGCAGACTTTTAAAAACACCTTTTGAGATTATAGCAGGGGTGGACTGTGGTGCCATATTCTTTGGCATGGGACTTACCAATCTTGTGGCAGCGACAAACAGAGGGATTTTGCATGAAACCCTGATGCGGGCCAATTTTCTGCCTTTTGTCGCGAAGATTATGGTCAGGATCTGGAATCTGATGTGGTGGTCCATTCCCTTTGCCATTGCCTATTTGTCGGTATTGTGCGTGCGTGATGTGATACGCATCGGCCTTAAGCGTTATTTTCATGAAAGGACTCTGTGCGGCTGGTTCTGGGAATGGGTGAAAAATCTTTGCAATAAAGTATATACATTTTTAGGGAACATCAATTTGCAGGAACGGTCAGACCGGACTATTTTCCGGATTGTAGGAGTGAATTTTATTATTCTGTCCATTCTTTGCAGTCTTTGGTTTTTTGGTATCGGTGCCCTGATTCTATATTCCATAGCCCTGTTTGTTGTGATGAGAAAATATTACAGGGAGTTAAATGAAAAATACTGCATCCTTTTAAAGGCTACAAACCAGATCGCAGAAGGAAATCTGGAGGTTGATATTGAAGAAGACTTAAGTGTGTTTGAGCCATTTAAAAAGGAAATACAAAAAATACAAAAGGGATTTAAAGTGGCGGTTGGAGAGGAAGTGAAAAGCCAGAAGCTGAAGACGGATTTAATCAGCAATATGTCTCATGATCTGAAAACGCCTTTAACTGCAATTATAACTTATGTAAACTTGTTAAGAGATGACCATGCCACACCGGAGCAGAGGAAGGCGTATATTGATATACTGGAACAGAAGTCCATGCGCTTAAAATCCCTGATTGAGGATTTGTTTGAAATCAGCAAGGCCAACAGCAACAATGTTACACTGAATTTTGAGGATGTGGATATTGTGAGTCTGCTAAAGGAAGTCAGCCTGGAGGTGAGCGATAAGATTGAAGAATCCACCATTGATTTCCGGTGGAATCTGCCTGATGAAAAAATTGTTCTTCCTTTAGACAGCCAGAAAACCTACCGCATATTTGATAATTTATTGACAAATATCGTTAAATATGCCATGCCTTATTCAAGGGCTTACATTGATATGAAGAAGGTGGGGGGTTATGTGATAATCACCTTAAAAAATGTTTCAGCCGCTGAGCTTTCCTTTAACCCGGAAGATATAACGGAACGATTTGTCAGAGGAGACCAGTCCAGGAATACGGAAGGCTCCGGACTTGGTATGGCCATTGCAAAAAGCTTTGTGGAGCTGCAGCATGGACGTCTGCAAATTGAGGTGGAGGCAGATTTGTTCCGGGTGATCATCCGGTGGCCGATTCCTGAGAATTGATGTTCATGGACATAACAGTATAAAAACTGTTTTGAAACTCCTTGAAAACGGAAACGCAAGTGATTATACTATAGATAAGGACCAGTCCATGGGCAAACAATTATTGGGTATGGAAGCTAATTCCTGATAAATTATCTTAAGCCCGGCAGTACGGGGCGGAACCCTCCCTGTGAAGTGAGGCGGCCTCTGTTTGGGAAACATGGGCGGGAAATCAGGAAAGTGAGGACTAGGGTTATGATAATACAGAGCAGTCGGGTCTGGATTGCAGGACAGTTTATCCCGGCACAGCTGGAAGTAGTAGACGGAAAGATCAAGGCAGTGCATGCTTATGGCGAGATGGCGTCTGACAAGGATTATGGTGAGGACAGAATCGTTCCTGGGTTTATTGACATACATACCCATGGCGCGTATGGATATGATACCAATGACGGGGAAGCCGAAGGGCTTCGGAATTGGATGCGGCGGATACCGGAAGAAGGTGTGACATCTATTCTTCCTACAACAGTGACTCAGATGCCGGAGGTGCTGATGAAGGCAGTTGCCAATGTGGCGGCTGTGGCAGAAAGCGGATACAAGGGAGCTGAGATCCTGGGAATCCATTTTGAAGGGCCTTATCTGGATATGGAATATAAGGGGGCCCAGCCTCCCGAGGCAATAGCAACTGCTTCTGTAACGCAGTTTCAGGCGTATCAGGAAGCAGCAAAGGGTATGATTAAGTATATTACCCTTGCGCCGGAACATGATGTAAATTTTGAATTGACTAGATATTGCAAGGATACCGGGGTGGTGGTGAGTATGGGACATTCATCAGCCACCTATGACCAGGCACTTATGGGAATTGCAAATGGAGCGACTTCCATGACTCATGTGTATAATCAAATGACGGCTTATCGTCACCGGAGTCCGGGAATGGTAGGGGCTGCGTTCCGGGTGAGAGATATCTTTGGCGAGATCATTTGTGACGGCTGTCATTCCCATTTGGCGGCACTTAATAATTATTACGAGGTAAAGGGCAGGGATCATGCCATTATGGTTACGGATTCCCTTTGTCCGAAGCATTGCGCTGTGGGAAGTGATTATCAGCTGGGCGGACACAGCATTGAGATCAGGGAGAATGGCCTTGCTTATTTAAAGGGTACGGATACGATTTCCGGTAGCACGCTTTGGGCGAATAAAGGGCTGAAGATTCTGGTGGAAGAGGCTATGGTGCCTTTTGATTCGGCACTGAATTCCTGTACGATTAATCCTGCAAGGTGCCTTGGAGTGGATGACAGGAAGGGCAGACTGGTCGCTGGGTATGATGCAGATTTAGTAGTTCTTCGTGCTAATTATGATGTGGTTCAGACTTATTGCCGTGGAGTGGGGATGTTGGAGGGGTGAGAGAGATATTATTGGGTTGAGATATAAGAGATAAGGGATAAGAGATGAGTTTGATTGTGTGGGGCGGGGGGAGCAGTGCTCAAGCTCGAATCCGCTGCGCTCCTTCTCGCTTGACGGCTGGCGCCTTATGTCCATAAAATCGAAAGAGCCCATAAGAATGCCAGCATTCTTATGGGCTCTTTCGATTTTATGGACGCACTGCTTGTAGCTTTACAATATCCGTACATTTTTTAAAGCTCCGGTTTTTGAGAATTCGGTCCATTCGCATACATTTACTGCGTGATCTCCTATGCGTTCCAGGTATTTTGCAACCATCAGCAGATCAATGCACTGGTCTATATGCTCGGCAGAGTTTTTTAGTAAATCGACCACATCGTTTTTTACCTTATCAAATAATTCATCAACAACATCATCCTGCTTCTCTATCTTTTTTGCTGTTTCTAAATCCTGATTTATGAAGGCTTCTATGGAGCTGCGGACCATTTCTCTGGAAGCTGCGGCCATTGATGGAATGTGACGGACTACATGGTATACGTGTTCTCCTTTGATCCGCAGGATGAGCTCGGCAATGTCGGAAGCGTGGTCACCGATTCTCTCTAAGTCCGTAACAACTTTTAAGGCGCTGGATACTACCCTTAAATCTCCTGCGACAGGCTGCTGGCGCAGAATGATGGAAAGGCAGCGGGCTTCAATGGCGCGCTCTAAGTCATTGATGGTCCGGTCTCCTTTTATGATATCTTCTGCCTTTTCAAAATCCTGATCTTCAAATGCTATAAAACACTGTTCAATGGAGGTCTCAACCATGTGCCCCATTTCTTTTATGTCCTGGTTTAAAAGCTCTAATTCATGTTCGTAATGAACTCTTGTTGTCATTTTTTGTTCTCCTTCTCTGATTAACTAATAAAATCTATCAGCCAAAACGGCCTGTGATATAGTCTTCGGTTCTTTTGTCCTTGGGAACGGTGAACAGCTCGCTTGTGGAAGCGTATTCCACTATCTCTCCAACAAGAAAAAAAGCGGTATAATCAGCGATTCGGGTTGCCTGCTGCATATTATGGGTAACGATTGCAACCGTGTATTTCTCTTTCAGCTCATCCATCAGGTCTTCGATTTTCAAGGTGGAAATCGGGTCCAGGGCTGAGGTTGGTTCATCCATAAGCAGTACTTCCGGCTCAACAGCCAGGGCACGGGCTATACAAAGGCGCTGCTGCTGTCCGCCGGAAAGCCCCAGGGCAGATTTTTTTAATCGGCCTGATACCTCATCCCAGAGCGCGGCACCCTTTAGGCTTTTCTCCACAATGGAGTCCAGTTCGGACTTATTTTTTATCCCATGGATACGTGGTCCATAAGCCACATTGTCATAAATGCTCATGGGGAACGGGTTAGGCTGCTGGAATACCATACCGATTTTTTTCCGCAGAAGAGTGGTGTCTACTCTGGAATCGTAAATATTCTCTCCGTCTAAAAGGACTTCTCCTTCTATTTTTACTCCAGGTACCAGATCATTCATTCGGTTTAAGGTTTTTAAGTAAGTGGATTTTCCGCATCCGGAAGGTCCGATAAAGGCCGTTATTTTATTTGTATAGAGGCCCAGGTTTACATCTTTAAGAGCATGGTTGGTTCCATAATAAAGATTTAATTTGTTGGTTGAGATTTTAACTGTATTGGTCTTCACGATTCATTCACCTCCGTATTGAATTTATGGGACAGAAATTTTGCAAGTCCGTTGATTGCCAGCACAATGACCAATAGAACTACGGCAATTCCAAATGCCTGATTGTATTTAGCCTTTTGCATGCACAGGTAAAGCTGAATCGTCAGAGTGCCCCCGGATTCAAAGATTTTCCCCAGAAGGTCCCTGGGAAGAAGATAACCGCTTCCTGCTGTAAAGAGAAGGGCGGCAGATTCACCTACAATGCGGCCGATGGCCAGGATAATCCCGGTTACAATACCAGGCATGGCACTTGGAAGCAGTATGGTCCGTATCATATACCATTTTGTCGCACCAATGCCCAAAGCACCGGAGCGATAGCTTTCCGGCACAGTCTTTAATGCCTCCTGGGTAGTCCTGGTGATGAGAGGAAGTACCATGATAGATAAAGTCAAAGCGCCGGTGAGAATGGAATAGCCAAGCCCCAGAGTGATCCCGAAAAATACATAGCCAAATAATCCGAAGATAATGGAAGGGATACCTGATAAAGTCTCAGTAGTAAATTCTATGATCCGGACCACTTTTCCGCCCTTTGCATATTCATTTAAATAAATGGCCGCACCAACTCCTAATGGAGTGGCAATCAATAAGGTAATGGCAACAACATATAAGGTGTTTATAATATTTCCCAGAATGCCAAAGGTTCCACTGATGGTACTTGGCACACTGGTTAAGAATTCAATGTTGATCTGGGAAATGCCTCTGAAAAAGACATAACCCATGATCCCGATCAATACCAGAATGGAGATGGAAGCGCATAAGTAAATG
>JAEWRS010000381.1 GCA_023398855.1 Bacillota bacterium | reverse complement strand
GTCTCAGGAGGCAAAATGCTGAAATTTTGCCGGGAGAGACAAAGAAATGTATAGAAAGAGGGTTAGTTAAATGGGTCTGGCTACATTTAAAGGCGGCATTCATCCTTTTGAAGGAAAAGAATTGTCGGAAAATAAACCTGTACAGATGCTGCAGCCAAAAGGCGAGATGGTATTTCCCATGTCCCAGCATATTGGGGCACCGGCGAAACCTTTGGTGGCGGCAGGTGATCAGGTGCTGGTTGGACAGAAAATCGGGGAGCCTGGGGGCTTTATATCTGCCTGCGTGATCAGCTCCGTCTCAGGTACCGTAAAAACTATTGAACCAAGACTGGTTGCTAATGGCTCTATGGTCTTGTCCGTTATTATCGAAAACGACGGGAAGTATCAGACGGTGGAAGGTTTTGGAAAAGAACGTGATCCAAAGACTTTATCAAAAGAAGAAATCAGAAATTTAGTAAAAGAAGCAGGAGTCGTAGGGCTTGGGGGCGCAGGGTTCCCCAGTCATGTGAAACTGGCACCAAAGGATGATTCAAAAATTGATACAATTATCGTAAACGGTGCTGAGTGCGAACCTTACTTGACTTCCGATTACCGGATGATGCTGGAAGAGCCGGAGAGTATCATAAAAGGGCTTAACATCATCCTTCAGCTTTTTGACAATGCAAAAGGGGTCATTGCCATTGAAAGTAACAAGCCGGAAGCCATTAAACTCATGACAGAGCTTGTAAAGGATGAGCCAAGGATTACTGTCTGTCCCTTACAGACGAAATATCCCCAGGGAGGGGAGCGTACCCTGATCTATGCCGTGACAGGAAGAAAAATCAATTCCAGTATGCTTCCTGCAGATGTTGGCTGCATGGTGGACAATGTGGATACGGTTATTTCCATATACAATGCAGTTGCAAATAACATTCCGCTGATCCGCCGCATCATTACGGTGACAGGAGATGCCGTTGCAAATCCTCAGAACTATAATGTAAGGACAGGTACCAGCTATATGGAGCTTTTAGAGGCTTCCGGTGGTTTTAAAACAGAGGCCGCAAAGGTGATTTCCGGTGGCCCTATGATGGGGCAGGCTTTGTTTAATTTAAATATACCCATCACAAAAACTTCCTCCGCCCTGACTTGTATGACAAAGGATGAAGTGGCTGGCAATGCGCCCAGCGCCTGTATCCGCTGTGGAAGATGCGTTACGGTTTGCCCCGGCAATATTGTTCCCCAGATGATTATGGAGGCTGCAGAACAGTCAGACATGGAACGTTTTATAAAATTAAATGGCATGGAATGCTGCGAATGCGGCTGCTGTGCTTATATCTGCCCTGCTAAAAGGCCTCTTACCCAGGCATTTAAAGAGATGCGCAAAGAAGTTGCGGCAAGCAGAAAGAAAGCGTAGGAGGAGGAAGCATGAGTAAATTGTTTAACGTATCATCATCGCCTCATGCAAGGGATCAGGTCACAACACAGAATATTATGCTGGATGTTGCCATTGCCATGATCCCTGCGTCTGCGTATGGTGTATATCAGTTTGGATTGAAAGCAGCGCTGATTTTGCTGGTCAGCGTATTGTCCTGTGTTCTCAGTGAGTATTTATTTGAATCTCTTATGGGAAAACCTGTTACGGTCAGTGACGGAAGCGCCCTGGTGACAGGAATGATTCTGGGGCTTAACATGCCCCCGGCCATACCCTTATGGATTCCGTTTTTGGGAGGCGTATTTGCCGTTATCGTTGTAAAGCAGCTCTATGGCGGTTTGGGACAGAATTTTATGAACCCGGCATTGGCGGCCAGATGTTTCCTACTGATTTCATTTGCAGGAAAAATGACCACATTTACATACCATGATGCGGTTGCGGGCCCCACTCCTCTTGCTTCATTAAAGGCAGGAGAAGCAGTTGATTTAACAGCCATGTTTATTGGAAAGATTTCGGGAACCATTGGTGAAGTGTCTGTAATCGCTTTGCTCATTGGCGCTGCCTACCTTTTATTCAGAAAGGTCATTTCCATACGGATTCCGGCTGCTTATATCCTCACAGTAGCTGTCTTTGTCTTTGTTTTTGGCCGTCAGGATCTCACCTACGTGCTGACCCATATATGCGGCGGCGGTCTTATCTTTGGTGCATTCTTCATGGCGACCGATTATGTGACAAGCCCTATCACACCAAGGGGACAGGTTATTTTCGGCATACTATTAGGGGTGCTTACCGGATTGTTCCGTTTGTTTGGCGGGGCTGCGGAAGGTGTTTCTTATGCCATCATCATTGGAAATATTCTGGTACCATTGATCGAGAAGATCTCTCTTCCGGTAGCATTTGGAAAGGAGGGGAAGTAAGATGAAAAATGGCGGATTTATGAAGGACGCATTAATTTTATTTTTAATTACCCTGATTTCCGGCTTTTTGCTGGGCGGAGCTTATCAAATTACAAAGGAGCCCATTGCAAAGGCAACTGAGGCTGCGAACCAGGCTGCGTATAAAAAGGTATTTCCGGAAGCAGCTGAATTTATAACGGATGATGAGATGAAAGCAGCGGTGGAAGCCTGCAATGCAGAACTGCTTTCCCAGAATTTTGGAAATGTAGCTGTGGACAATGCTCTTCAGGCCGTGGATGGAAGCGGGGCCGTTTTAGGATATGTGGTTACTTCCCATTCTGATGACAGCTATGGCGGTGTCGTGCGGATTTCCGTTGGTATTAAAGAAGACGGAACCATTAACGGCATGGAATTTCTGGCGATCAGCGATACTCCGGGACTGGGTTTAAAAGCCAAGGAGCCTGGGTTTAAGGATCAGTATGCAGGAAAGAATCAGGAGTCTCTTGCCGTAACCAAATCCGGCCATGCCGGTGACGGGGAGATCAATGCCATCAGCGGAGCTACCATTACATCAAGCGCAGTAACCAATGCAGTCAATGCCGCATTGTATTACGTGCATCACAATATTGACCGGTAGGAGGTGGGAATATGAACAACAAATGTATGGAACGTTTATTTAACGGTATTGTAAAAGAAAACCCGACCTTCATCCTGATGCTTGGCATGTGCCCGACTCTGGCTGTTACCACGTCAGCGGTGAATGGCGTTGGCATGGGGCTTTCTACAACCGTAGTGCTTTTATTTTCCAATATGCTTATTTCTGCCCTTCGTAAGATTATCCCGGACCGTGTGAGAATTCCGGCTTATATCGTTGTCGTTGCGACTCTGGTTACGATTGTGCAGCTGCTTTTAGAGGCATATGTTCCAAGCCTTTATTCTGCGCTTGGTATTTATATCCCTCTGATCGTAGTAAACTGTATTATTTTAGGCAGGGCTGAGTCCTATGCCTCCAAGAACGGAGTGATGGAGTCCACCTTTGACGGTATCGGTATGGGACTTGGCTTCACCATCGCCCTTACCTGTATCGGCCTTGTCCGTGAACTCTTAGGAGCTGGCGCAATATTCGGACATATCATTATTCCGGAAGATTTTCATATTTCCATTTTCGTCCTTGCCCCAGGCGCGTTCTTTGTGCTGTCTATTTTAACGGCGCTTCAGAATAAGTTTAAAGCGCCTTCCGCAACCAATGGTTCTTCTCCTGATTCTAAATTAGCCTGTGGCGGCAACTGTGGTGCCTGCACTGGTTCCTCCTGCATGTCTAATCATGAGGTTCTTCAGGTCAGAAAGAAGCAGATGGAAGAGGAGACACAGGCAGCTAAAAAGGAAGCCCAGGCAAAAGCGGCGGCTTCCAGGAAAGATGAATAGGAGGATGGATAGATGAAAGAATTATTATTGATTGCCATTGGCTCCGCATTGGTCAACAACGTAGTGCTCAGTCAGTTTCTCGGCCTTTGTCCATTCCTTGGAGTATCCAAAAATGTGAAGACATCTGCAGGTATGGGCGCAGCCGTTATTTTCGTAATTACCATTGCAGCATTTGCTACCAGTGTAATTTACAAGGGAGTCCTGGTTGGACTTCATCTGGAGTTTTTGCAGACCATCGTGTTTATCCTGGTCATTGCGGCTCTGGTGCAGTTTGTAGAAATGTTTTTAAAAAAATCGATGCCTGCTCTTTATGAGGCGCTGGGAGTGTATCTTCCTTTGATCACCACCAACTGTGCTGTTTTGGGCGTGGCCTTAACCAACGTACAGAAGGGATATAACATTCTGGAAAGTGTTGTCAACGGTGTGGGTATTTCCGTAGGCTTTACCATTGCCATTGTTATGCTGGCGGGTGTCCGTGAGAGAATCGAATACAATGATGTTCCCCATTCCTTTAAGGGGTCCCCAATTGTCCTGATTACCTCCGGCCTGATGGCAATCGCATTTTTCGGATTTTCCGGACTAATCAAATAAGGAGGAGACGAAAGAATGGTAACAGGTATCATATTAGCGGCAGCCATTGTGGGAGTCATCGGCATTTTGATCGGTGTATTCTTAGGGATTGCCAGCGAAAAGTTTAAAGTAGAAGTAGATGAAAAAGAGATTCTTGTCCGCGAGGAGCTTCCGGGAAACAATTGCGGCGGCTGCGGATATGCAGGTTGTGACGCTTTGGCCAAGGCCATTGCGGCAGGTCAGGCAGATGTTGGCGCCTGTCCGGTGGGCGGTGCGGCGGTAGCTGAAAGGATCGGCAAGATCATGGGAATTGAGGCCGGTTCTATGAATAAGAAGATTGCCTTTGTAAAATGCAAGGGAACCTGTGACAAGACAAAGGTACAGTACAATTATTATGGAATTGACGACTGCCGGATGATCTCAGTTGTCCCCGGTTCAGGGGAAAAGGCCTGTGTTTATGGCTGCATGGGATATGGTTCCTGCGTGAAGGCCTGTGAATTTGACGCCATTCACGTGGTTGACGGTGTGGCAGCGGTGGATAAGGAGAAGTGCGTAGCCTGCGGCAAATGCGTTTTAGCCTGTCCAAACAAGCTGATTGACCTGGTTCCCTATCAGGCGAAGCATCTCGTTCAGTGCAGTTCCCATGACAGGGGCAAGGATGTGAAGGCAAAATGTGAGGTTGGCTGCATTGCTTGTACGCTGTGTACCAAGCAATGTGAGTTTGATGCCATTCACATGGATCATAATGTTGCAATCATTGACTATGAGAAATGTACTAACTGCGGAAAATGCGCGGCAAAATGTCCTGTAAAGGTGATTCAGTAAAAGAAAGAGCCCGGTCTGTTGAGAAGACCGGGCTCCTTTTTTCGTTAGAGCCGTTTCATGACATGGATTGGAATCATTGCTTTCCATTTGCAGTTTTTACTAAATTTCAAAGTTAAAGTACCTTACAGCATTGAAATAGGAAATCCCTTCAATGATTTCTTTCAGAGCCTCCTGATCATTGGGATATTCCCCGTTTTCCACCCAGCCGCCGATCAGTTCACATAGAATTCTGCGGAAGTATTCGTGTCTTGTATAAGATAAGAAACTTCTGGAATCAGTGAGCATTCCGATAAAGGATCCAAGGCTTCCCAGGTTTGCCAAAGAGGTCATCTGTTCAGTCATTCCAGTCTTGTGATCATTAAACCACCAGGCAGAGCCCTGCTGGATCTTTCCAGGGAATTTGCTCTGGAAACAACCAAGAATTGTTCCAATGGACGCGTTGTCATTGGGATTTAATGAGTAGATAATGGTTTTGGGTATTTCATCGGTTGCGCTCAGTGCATTTAAAAAATCAGCCATCTGCGCGGAAGGAGCATAGTTGTTGATGCAGTCAAAACCAGTGTCAGCACCCAGCTTTTCAAACATCATGGCATTATTATCACGCTTGCAGCCATAATGAAGCTGCATCACCCAGCCCATGCGGTTATATTCCTTTGCAACGAACAGCATGAAGGCAGTTTTGTATTTTAATTCCTCTTCTCTGGAAATAGCCTTGCCTTCCAGTCCCTTGGCAAAGATCCCGTCAAGCTCTGCTTCTCCGGAAGGAGCATACATAACATATTCCAGAGCATGGTCGGATACGCTGCAGCCCTGGCCTGCGAAATATTCCATGCGGTTTATCAGGGCAGACTTTAAGGTAGAGAAATCTTTGATTTCCACACCGCTGGCAGCAGATAATCTTGTCAAATAGGCGGCAAAATCAGATTTTTCAATATTCATGGCCTTGTCAGGTCTCCAGGCAGGAAG
>JAEWRS010000356.1 GCA_023398855.1 Bacillota bacterium | reverse complement strand
CTGCCGCCCGCCGTGGAATAGCGGACATGTCCGACCGCCATCTGACCGACAAGATCATCCAAAATCTTATCGTTAAACGCTTCGGTAACAAGACCCATGTCTTTGGAATAGGAGATCACCCCGCGGTCGCAGACGGCAATTCCGCAGCTTTCCTGGCCTCTGTGCTGCAACGCAAATAATCCATAGTAAATGGTAGAAGCAACGTCTCTGCCGTCAAAATCGTACATGCCGATTACACCGCACTCCTCATGTAACTCTTCCTCAAAATTAAAATCCCATTCGTTATTCATCAGATGTCTTTCCTCTTTCCTATCCATGGTCTTGGGTAGTACCCGCCAGGCATTATTCGTGCCGCGCAGTTTACCTGATGCCAAGACGGCGGAATACTTCCTCGTATGCGTCCTCAACGCCTCCTAAATCCCTGCGGAAACGGTCTTTATCCAACTTTTCATGGGTATCCTTATCCCACAGTCTGCATGTATCAGGAGATATCTCATCAGCCAGAATAACCTGTCCGTGATAACGGCCGAATTCAATTTTAAAGTCAATCAAATCAATGTTTAATCCGTCAAAATACTCTTTCAACACATCGTTAACCAAAAAGGCATATTCTGTGATTTTGTCAATCTCTTCCCGGGTAGCCAGCTCCAAGGCCAAAGCATAATAATCGTTAATAAAGGGATCGCCTAAATCGTCATTTTTATAACTGAATTCAAGAGTAGGGCAGGCAAATTTTATGCCTTCTTCCATGCCCATTTTTTTGGCAAAACTACCTGCAGAGTAATTTCTGACAATTACCTCAAGAGGAACAATTTCCACTTTCTTTACAACGGTCTCACGGTCGTTTAACTCTTCCATCAGATGGGTGGGTACGCCCTTTTCTTCCAGTTTTTTAAAAATATAATTTGTCATCCGGTTATTAACTGCGCCCTTTCCCACAATGGTGCCTTTTTTAAGGCCGTTAAATGCTGTGGCATCGTCTTTGTATGAAACAATCAATACATCCGGATCTACCGTTGTATAAACCTTTTTCGCTTTTCCCTCATACAGCAATTCTTTTTTCTCCACAATAGCACCTGTCCTTTTCTGGATTAATTTATAAGTTTTTCAAATAAAAACACGGTGTTTCAGTAGAAATTATAATACAAGGAAAATGGGATTGCAACTAGTTTTATTATTATAAATACTTATGACCACAACGAGATTTTGTTTCTCAATCAGGTCCCTGAAGGATCACACGCTCTACCTTATGCCACATTTTAACTGTTCCTTCCTTCCAGTCAAACGTAACTCCCTGCTCTCTTGTTTCCCCTGTTTTCCTGCCCCAGAAATCTTCGGTTTTCACTTCTTTTTCCTCAGCCGTATTCATGCCGGAAAGCAGTACCCCAGTTATATTGTCCCGGATCATTTGTCCATGAATCAGGGAAATCACTGCTCCCTCGACAATCAGGATAAGGAGCAGACTCTTCCTAACACGTTTATTTATACTCTCTTCATAAGGAATAAACCGTTTAAGACTTCTCCATGGCTTTTTCCTCTTCTTATTATACCTGTGATTCCTAAAATAATCAAATTTGCCATTCATATAACATCTGCCTCTCTGCCAAGCAGGCATGTGATTATCATTATAATTTGGGGATACTACCAATAGAAACTGGTAAAAGTATTGCCAGATGTGCCAGAATATTATTATAACCTAAATAAAAAAAAGCTTCAAGCAAAGTTTTCCTGCCCGAAGCTTTTTTTATTCTTCTTATTTAGGAGCCTTTGTGGTTTCAGTGGTTGGCTGACCATTGCTTTCCCCTGTGATTTTGTCAACTCCCTTTTCTACATCGTTAACAACTCCGTTAACAACTCCAGTGCTTTCATTAGCACCTTTTGTAGTACCTGCAGCAGTAGTTTCTTTCATGGTTGTCGCTGCAGTTGTCTGGGTAGTTGCTGCTGTAGTACCTGCTGAAGTTCCATTTTTTGCCTTTGTGGTTCCGCAGGCTGTCAGACACATTACTGCCATAATAACAATAAGTGTAATTGCATATGGTTTTATTCTTTTCATAATACATTCTCCTTTCATTTTCTACGATTAGTATGTGTAAAGGAAGAACGAATTATGGTGGAAGATATTGGAAAATTTATGAATCTATGACATCTTTCATGGTATATAAGCCCGGAGCTTTTCCTGCCAGAAACTTTGCCGCTGAAACAGCGCCTTTTGCAAAAATAGCCTTGGAATAAGCGGTATGATGAAAAGTAACAATCTCATCCTTTCCCGCAAAAATCACATCATGCTCTCCCACAATGGTTCCTCCGCGGACTGACTGGATTCCGATCTCTTTTATGTCTCTGGGTTTTCTCACCTGACTTCTGTCATAAACATAATGATACTCCTGATCCATAGCCTCATTGATGGAATCAGCCAGGGCGAGAGCTGTTCCGCTTGGGGCATCCAGTTTTTTGTTATGATGCTTTTCCAGTATTTCAATATCAAATCCTGCTGCCGCAAGAACATAGGCTGCATCCTTTACCAGTTTCATCAGCAGATTGACTCCAAGAGACATATTGGCAGACTTAAGAACAGCAACATGATTTGCTGCCTCTTCCAGCTTTTTAATCTGTTCTTCTGAAAGGCCGGTAGTACAAACTACCACAGGTGTGTTTTTTCTTACGCTGTATTCCAGCAGACCCTCCACCGCTTTGGCAGAGGTAAAATCCACAATCACATCCGCTTCCACGTCACAGGCCTCAAGAGACGGAAATACGGGATACGAATTCTTACCGGCATCATTGGAATCTATTCCCGCTACAATGGTCAGATTTTTTTCCTCCGCTGCAATTCCGGACACCACCTGGCCCATGGCTCCATTACAGCCGTGCATTATCATCCTAATCATGTTTCCTCTTTCCTGCCCATGCTTTCTGGGCATAAAGGTATACCCGCAGGGTGTTTCCTCTTTCCTGACCTCGGTCAGACGCTTCTGTGGCGTCTTCCCTGGGTCACACTGTGCCCATGCTTTCTGGGCATAAAGGTATACCCGCAGGGTGTTTCCTCCATGTATAAAATATCGTTTACCAATTACAGAATTCCATACTCTTTCATGGCTTGTTTTAACCGTTCCTGATTCTTAGGTTCCATCTCGGTAAGGGGCAGACGCATGGGGCCTGCGGCCTTTCCCATTAAATTTAAAGCAGCTTTTACAGGAATAGGGTTGACCTCACAGAATAATGCGTTAATGAGAGGAATGGCTGCCAGCTGCAATGCAGCGCTGCGCTTCACATCTCCCTTTAAATAAGCATCACATATTTCATGAGTCTGGGCAGGCGCAATGTTGGAGAGAACAGAAATAACACCTCTTCCACCAAGAGACATCATGGGAACAATCTGGTCATCGTTGCCTGAATAGAGATCCACATTGCCATCCGTTAAATTCATTATATCAGCGATGGCTGAAAAATTGCCGCTTGCCTCCTTTACACCCACAATGTTTTTAACATGTAAACATAAGTCTGCTATGGTCTCGGCTGCGATGTTTATCCCGGTCCGTCCCGGAATATTGTAAAGAATAATTGGTATCTTTACTTCATTGGCAACTGCCATAAAGTGAGCCTTCAACCCTTTTTGAGTCGCCTTGTTATAGTAGGGCGATACAAGTAACAGCCCGTCCGCACCGTTATTTTCTGCTTTCTTAGACAGATATACTGCAGTATCCGTGCAGTTGGAACCGGTTCCTGCAACAACAGGAATCCGCTTCTTCGTCACTTCACACACGTATTTGATCGTGTCTAAATGCTCTTCATGGGTCATGGTAGATGCCTCACCAGTTGTACCACAGACAACGATGGCGTCTGTTCCAAAAGCGATCTGCTCTTCTACCAGTTCCTCCAGCTTCTCATAATTCACCTCTCCGTTTTCTTTAAATGGTGTAACAAGAGCCACACCTGCACCTTCAAAAATCGCCATACTATTATCCTCCTGATTCTTTTTTTTCATACACAGTAAACTTTCATCCGGGCCAATATCTGCGGAGCAAGGAGTCTGCCAGCCAGATTTCTTTTCCATTACACAGCGTTTTTTAACTCACAGAAAGCAGTCTTCTGTGAAAAAAAACAGAGCTGACACTGGGTCAGCTCTTAAAGTTCAGAATCTGGTAATCTCATCTTTCTTTAAGTAGCTCCCCATCCAATTGGATGACAGTCATATGGTTCTTAACCACATGCCCAGAACTGGTACGCTCAGGCCATACCGTTCTTCGGCGCTTCTTCCTTCCCCCTGCCCTCATCTGTACCTGATACATCGGACAGAGTACTAATAAGAAACGCAACCTCTACTCTATTATGTATGTTACCATACTATCATTATTATTTTGTATTGTCAACTTTAACATCGTTGATTTCCAGAATACTGTCTACATAAGGTTCTATTTCTTTTTGAAATACCTTACCGGTTAAGATGACTTCCATCTCATCAACTTTAGACTGGAGCAGCTTTACCAGTTCATCTGCCTCTATGATCTTCTGGTCCAGAAGTCCAAGAATTTCATCCAGAACCAACACATCACATTCTCCTGTTGATAAGACCTTTTTAGCAAAATTTAAGCCGTTGCGGATATTTCTTTGTTCTTCTTCCTGCTGTTCTTTAGAAAGGCTTTCAAAAAAAGCATCAGACTTTTCAAACCGGAATAACTTCATCTCCGGCTCCAGCCGTTTCATTACATCAAATGAATCCCGGCCGGGACAGCCTTTTAAGAATTGTATCATAATAACAGTTCTGTTCCTGGTCAGAGCTCCGATTCCCATACCCAGCGCAGCCGAAGTTTTTCCTTTTCCTTCCCCGCATATAACCTGTATCGCACCTCTATTCATCCTTCAGCACCTCATAATAGCTAAAAAGCAATTATTTACATATTATGTTAGAACCTGCTTATCGTATCATAATTTTAATTTTTTTGCAAGTTTTCTTAACTTTTCCTTATTATTTTCATGCTTTTTTTCGTAAGAGCGAATTGCTTTATGGTGCATCAAATTTTAGTAAGGCAATCCTTATATATAAACGACAGTTCCTATTCCGCACATTCCAGCTTGCTGACAGAAACCTCATAGGCTATTCTTTTTTCACATTCTGTTTCACTTAATTTTTTGGTGTATTCCCTGCTCTGGACCCTACCCCAAACCTTTACTCTTGTTCCTACTGAAAATCCGGAAGCATATCTGGCATTTCTCCCCCATGCGATGCAGGGTATGTAATCTGATTTACCATAAGGGCGGTTAACTGCGAGGAGCAGGTCCGCAATCTCTCTGCCCAAAGGCGTTTTTCTATAAATGGGCGCCTTGCAAATATACCCATCCAGAAAAATTTGATTGGTCTTTGTGTAGTCTGTAAATTCTTCTATAAAATGGATTTCCCTTACAAAGACAGAAAGTACCAGCCGGTTTTTTGTCCCTTCATGACGGTTATAGGAACGGAACTGGCCGACAGCCTCCACTGTTAAGCTGTTGTAATCTCCTTCTATGTCAATAAGACGTTCAGAAATCATGAGCGGTATAACATCTGCCTGTTCACTAAGACGGTTTACTGCAACATCCACCATATAGAATCCTTCTCCAAATACTTCATGGCTGAAGGTGAAGCCGGAGATAATTTCTCCGATAACACTCACTTTGTTGTTTTCAATCATTTTTTCTGACATTGTATTTCCCCTCTTCTTTCACTTATTTGCTAATATGCTTCACAGCTAATATTAAATTTATGTGATAAGATGTACTAAAATGATAGAAAACAATCCAAAAATATCGACACAAGAAGGCAAAATAACCAAGAAAAAAAGGGAGATCGCCGCCGCATTGCCGAATTTTCGGTTTACGCAGGCGGTATCTCCCTTAATATTACAATTTACGTCATTGATTTTTTGTTAAGAGATGACCTTTTTCTTAAAGTGGGATCCAAAATTTTCTTTCTGATCCGCAGGTTTGAAGGGGTAATCTCCAGCAGTTCATCCGTATCGATAAAATCAAGGCACTGTTCTAAGCTCATTTCTCTTGGAGTAGTCAGCTTAAGAGATTCATCAGCACTGGAGGAACGGGTGTTAGTCAGCTTTTTCGTCTTGCAGACATTGATTTCAATGTCTTCTGCCTTTGGATTTTGCCCTATCACCATGCCGGAATAAACTTTCACTCCAGGTCCGATGAACAGGCTTCCTCTTTCCTGGGCGCCAAACAAGCCGTAAGTAATGGATTCTCCTGATTCATAGGCAATAAGTGACCCTGTCTTCCGGTAGGATAATTCTCCTTTAAATGGAGCATAACCGTCAAATGCCGTATTCATGATTCCGTTACCTTTTGTATCTGTCATGAATTCTCCCCGATAGCCAATGAGGCCTCGTGATGGAATGGCAAATTCCAGTCTTGTGTATCCCCCGTTTGCAGGACTCATGCCCTGAAGCTCTCCTTTACGGCTTGTGAGCTTCTGGATAACAGCCCCGGTAAATTCCTCCGGTACATCAACATAAGCGATCTCCATTGGTTCCAGTTTGTGGTTTCTCTCATCAATACGGTATAAAACCTCTGCTTTACTGACCGCGAATTCGAAGCCTTCTCTTCTCATGTTTTCAATTAAAAC
>JAEWRS010000300.1 GCA_023398855.1 Bacillota bacterium | reverse complement strand
CGGGAATATAAAGGAACCTTAAAGCGCCTGGAATTTGAGGATCAGGTATTTTCACAGATGAAAGAGACCTGTCATTTAAACGTAGACCGCTACGTCAGGAATAAAGACGGTGAACTCCTCTCCAGTGCCGAGGATGGAACCCGGTGGATTGTTAAAGACTGGTTTTCGGACCGGGAATGTAATTTGAAGGATAGCAAAGAGGTATTATGTGCCATCGAACAAATTGCTTCTTTACATAAAGTGCTGCGGCGGATCGAGTTTAAAGAGGAATGGAACTTAGGATCTATACTGGTACAACAGCCGTCTGAAGAAATGGATCGTCACAACCGGGAGCTGGTGCGGGCCCGCACGTTCATCCGGAATAAGAGGAAAAAGTCTGAGTTCGAGCTGTGTGTGATGGGAAACTACGACATATTTTTTGAACAGGCCATGGAAGCCTGTAAAGGGATGGCAGGCTTTTATAAGAACCGTGTAGACAGTGAGGAATATTTATGCCACGGAGATTTAAACCAGCATCATGTAATTATGTGTTTTCACGATGTGGCCATTGTGGAATTTAACCGCATGCACAAAGGCATGCAAATGGAGGATTTATACCATTTTATGCGAAAGGCCATGGAAAAGCATGACTGGAATTTAAAGCTTGGAATGGCCATGCTGGAAACCTATACAAAGATTCTCCCTCTTTCGGAGGCAGACAGGATATGCCTTTACTATTTGTTCCTGTATCCTGAAAAATACTGGAAGCAGATTAACTTTTATTATAACGCCAATAAGGCCTGGATTCCCGCACGGAATATTGAAAAACTAAAGGATTTAGAGATTCAGCAGCCCATGCGGAATCTTTTCCTGTCACGGATCAAGGATTGAAAGAAACGCTCCTTTCAATCTTGGATCCAAGACAGAAAATAATGGAAATACGCTTTTCTTTTAACTTGTTATGATTTATAATAGCCATAACAGAAATGGAGAGGAAGGAGTATTTTGCTTATGAAAGATTACAGGAGTATTTATGAGGAGTGGCTGTTAAATCCTTATTTTGATGATGCAACCAAAAAAGAACTCCGGGAGATCGCTGATGATGAAAATGAAATCAAAGAGCGTTTCTATCAGGATCTGGAATTTGGCACTGCCGGTTTAAGAGGCATCATCGGTGCCGGTATCAACCGGATGAATATTTATGTAGTTAGAAAAGCCACTCAGGGGCTTGCAAATTATATCATAAGCCAGGGCGGAGCCGATCAAGGTGTGGCAATTGCATTTGATTCCAGACACATGTCTCCGGAATTTGCAGAAGAAGCGGCGCTTACGTTGGCTGCAAATGGAATTAAGGCATATAAATTCGAATCTCTGCGCCCTACGCCGGAGCTTTCTTTTGCTGTAAGGGAATTAGGCTGTATTGCCGGAATCAATATCACGGCCAGCCATAACCCTCCGGAATATAACGGCTATAAGGTATACTGGGAGGATGGTGCCCAGTTTACTCCGCCTCATGACAAGGGAGTCACCGCAGAGGTTTTAAATATTACAGATATTTCAACTGTTTTGACTACCACCCTGGAAGCTGCAAAAGAAGCAGGCAAATACCAGGTCATCGGGGCAGCTCTTGATGACAAGTACATAGCTCACGTAAAGGCCCAGGTAGTGAACCAGGCGGCCATTGACCAGATGCAAAATGATATTAAAATAGTTTATACTCCTCTCCATGGTACAGGCAATATTCCTGCAAGAAGAGCATTAAAAGAAGTTGGGTTTACCCATGTATATGTGGTTCCTGAACAGGAACTGCCTGACGGTAGTTTTCCTACGGTCAGCTATCCCAATCCCGAGGCAGAGGAAGCCTTTGAATTGGGCCTTGCTCTTGCAAAGGAAAAGGATGCGGACCTGGTACTGGCAACCGATCCTGATGCGGACCGTCTTGGTGTGTATGTAAAGGATGACAAATCCGGAGAATACCGCCCCTTGACAGGCAATATGTCCGGTTCTCTTCTGTGCGAATATCTATTGAGCCAGAAGAAGGAACGAGGAGAGATCCCTGCCGATGGACAGGTGGTCAAATCCATTGTCACCACCAATCTGGTGGATGCAGTGGCAAAGGATTACGGCTGCGAGCTGATCGAGGTTTTAACCGGGTTTAAATACATTGGACAGCAGATTTTAAAGGAAGAAGCCACCGGATATGGGACTTATATGTTTGGATTAGAGGAAAGCTATGGCTGCCTCATCGGAACCTATGCCCGTGATAAGGATGCCATTTCCGCAACGGTCGCACTGTGCGAGGCCGCGGCTTATTATAAGACAAAGGGCATGACCCTGTGGGATGCCATGATTGCCATGTATGAGAAGTATGGCTATTATATGGACGCAGTGAAGTCCATAGGCTTAAAGGGCATTGAAGGCCAGGAAAAAATACGGGAAATCATGGAAACCATGCGTAAGAAAACACCTTCAGAGGTAGGAGGATATCAAGTCCTTTCAGCCAGGGATTATAAGCTTGACACGGTGACTGACCAGATAACAGGAGAGGTCAGCGCCACCGGCCTTCCCCAGTCTGATGTGCTTTATTATGACATGACAGAGAATGCATGGCTGTGTGTGAGGCCATCAGGAACAGAACCCAAGATCAAGTTCTATTATGGCATTAAGGGCGTTTCCATAGCAGATGCAAAGGAGAAATCAGCAAAGCTGGGAGAAGCAGTCATGTCAATGGTTGACAGCATGTTATAAATAATTTCAAAATAAAAACGGAGCAAGGTTAACTGACCTTGCTCCGTCTTTCTTTTTATGCATATCATGGTTTTTTGTATCTTTTTGAATACTCCTTTAATTCCTTTAAAGCTTCTCCAAACAACCGGGATGAAGCAGTGGGGTTCCGGCGGAGAATGCCTTTTCGGTAAGAGGTCAGGCGTCCACTGAGCTTTTCTTTGGTTTCTGTCAGGGACTGGAGGCGTTCTGCCAAAGTGGATTCTTTTAATGCGTTGGTTGTTTCTGCTTTCAGGGAGGAGATTTTTACCATAGTCTCATCCTTTAGGCTGACTGCCTTTTGCATGGTTTCCATTTTTATTTCGGATACCTTTTGGGCGGTTTCAGCCTTTAGCAAAGCGAGCTGTACCTGTACTTCTTCTAATTCCGATTTTAATTTTGTCATGGACTCCAGGACGCGGCCAAGATCCAGAGCTTCCTTGGTAGAATGTATGGCATCTAAGACAAATAGGATGCCGATTACGATCACAAGGGCAATGCATACCGTTCCTTTTAAATCAAGGACCAGCCATTCCAGAGGGCGGTGAATGACCTCCGTCAGCAGCAGGGTGAGAAAGCCCCATGCGATGGAGGTACCAAGACAGACATAACCGTTTAAGTTAAGTGGTTTGCTGCTGTAGTCCCAGTATTTCATTTTAAACAGCCGTTCCATGACATAGCCGGTGGCATATTCCAGGACAGAGGCGCCTGCCATGCCAAAGAGAAATACCAGAAATAAATTGCCCTTGACGGGCAGAGACACCCACAGCATGATAATAGCCCCGTTTCCATAGAGCGGGAGAAGAGGGAGTCTTAAAAATCCGCGGTTTACAAAATGAAAATTTTTTAGGGACACATAGGTGGATTCAATGATCCAGCCGAAGAAACAGTATATGAAAAAAAACAGAAGCCACTGATACCATGTATACAAGTACATAATTGAATCCTTTCTTCAAATTATTTCTGTTGGGTTTATCATATACGGTTTTGTCATTTTTTGCAACCTCTGCTTGCTTTAATTGCTTCCGTCATGTAGAATTATGTTGTTTCGTATTTTGTATGGGAAAGACCAGAGCAATTGATGGAACATGGTAACGATAAGAGAAAACCATACTGCATTTATAAAGGAGTTTTTCAATGAGTATATTAAACGTAGAACATCTGACCCATGGATTTGGAGACCGGGCTATTTTTCAAAATGTTTCCTTCCGCCTGCTAAAAGGGGAACACATTGGCATGATCGGTGCCAACGGAGAAGGAAAATCCTCATTTATGAATATCATAACAGGGACCTTACAGCCGGATGAGGGAAAGGTGGAATGGGCCAAACGGGTCCGCGTAGGTTATTTGGACCAGCATACGGTGCTGGAAAAGGGGATGACCATACGGGACGTATTAAAAAGTGCCTTTGCATTTCTGTTTCAGATGGAAGAACAGATGAATGAGATCTGTGATAAAATGGGGGAAGCTGATGAGGAAACCATGACCTTGATGATGGAAGAGCTTGGAACCATTCAGGATCTTCTTATGGCCCATGATTTTTATATTATTGATTCTAAGGTAGAGGAAGTGGCCAGAGCACTGGGGTTAACCGACATGGGGCTGGATAAGGATGTGACCGAATTAAGCGGAGGCCAGAGAACCAAGATCCTTTTAGGAAAGCTTTTATTGGAAAAACCGGATATTCTGCTTCTGGATGAGCCGACCAATTATCTGGATGAACAGCACATTGAGTGGCTGAAGCGCTATCTCCAGGAATACGAAAATGCATTTATTCTCATATCCCATGACATTCCATTCCTGAACAGCGTGGTCAACATCATTTATCATATGGAAAACCAGAACCTGGACCGTTACGTAGGTGACTACGAAAAGTTCCGTGAAGTGTACGCGGTGAAACGCTCCCAGCTGGAGGCAGCCTACAAGCGGCAGCAGCAGGAGATTGCAGAACTGGAGGATTTTGTGGCCAGGAACAAAGCCCGGGTGTCCACCAGAAACATGGCCATGTCCAGACAAAAGAAGCTGGATAAAATGGAAGTCATTGAGCTTTCAAAGGATAAACCAAAGCCGGAGTTTCATTTTATGGAGGCGCGCACAGCCGGTAAGTGCATCTTTGAGACAACAGATATGGTCATTGGTTATGATGAGCCTTTGTCAAGTCCTTTGAATTTTACCATGGAACGAGGGGAAAGGGTGATTTTAGCCGGGGCAAACGGAATAGGGAAAACCACTCTTTTAAAGAGTATTCTGGGACTTGTGCCATCCTTACAGGGAAAAGTGGAGCTAGGTGATTACCTTTCCATCGGATACTTTGAGCAGGAAATGGCCCCTGGAAATAAGACGACCTGCATTGAAGAGATCTGGAAGGAGTTTCCTTCCTATACCCAGTACCAGGTTCGGTCGGCTCTTGCCAAATGCGGTCTGACAACCAATCACATTGAAAGTCAGGTGCGGGTGTTAAGCGGCGGGGAGCAGGCAAAGGTGAGATTATGTAAACTTCTTAACAGGGAGACGAATGTCCTTCTTCTGGATGAGCCTACCAACCACTTAGATGTGGAGGCAAAGGAAGAATTAAAGAAAGCATTAAAGGAATATAAGGGAAGTATCCTTTTGATCTGCCACGAGCCGGAGTTTTATGAGGGAATCGCTACCAGAGTCATTGACTGCAGGGAATGGGCCCTTCGTTTGTCTTAATATGAACCTGATAAAAAATAATAATGCAGTGGTAGGGGAGGCTTAAGGCTTCCCCTTTTTTTCTGCGAATCCGGGAAAATGGGCGTCCGCGGATTTTCCTTGATATCGTATACAAAAAGTAGTATAAAGAAAAGAGATTTAAACTCCAAGCCTAAAGTAAGAAAATAAGCAAAAGGAAACCACACCATGAAAAAGAAATGGTTCATTAAAAACTTTATTGCTTTTGCACTTCCTATCTTTGCCGTTCTCCTGATTTGTGGAGCGGTTACCTTATATTTTGTTTATCATGTTTTCTTACGGGAACTGAATAAGAACAATGAAAATCTCCTGAGTCAGATCCAGACCAACGTAGAAACAATTTTAAATGAAGTTAATTCCTTAAGCCTGAATTTTGAATTTTATACAAAAGAACAGGATTTCGGGGATTATTCTGGCAGTGAAACAGTTACTCCGGAAAAGCGGGCGGTTGAGCTGGAAATGCTGAACTTTATGAATACCATAGCAAATTCAAGACAGTATATTCATTCCATTTATATACAGATTGACAATCCGGAAAATAGCTTTATGGTCAGCAACAATGGGAGACAAATGCCCGGGCAGTTCCTGGATTCAGAATGGCTGGAGGATGCCAGGGCATTGCGGGGGATGGCTGAAACCACCTGGACCAGATACCGGGGAATCAAACGCTATTCCTTTGAATCACCCACAGCAGTGCTCACGGTATACCGGAAGCTATATACGGGTCTTAAGCCCGTGGGAACGGTAGCACTGAACATATATGGCTCTTATTTTGATGAGCGGCTGAGTACCCTGAATCTGCTGGCAGGGCAGGAAATCGAGATCTATTCCAAAGATGGTGAAGCAGTATATAATTTCACGTATCAGGCTGACAAGAAGGAAGGAAAAGACTTTCCCTACAGGTCCATAACCGTGAAATCTGAGGGAAACGGCTATACTTATATTTCTCGGGTTCCCACTGGAAAACTGTACGAGGTTTTGTACCAGATCAGCCTGCGGATAGCGGTGATTTTTCTTGTCAGTATCGCAGCAGCCCTTGGAGCTTCCTATGCCGCTTCAAAACGCAGCTATCAGCGCATCTATGCGGTTTACCAGATAATCGAAGCAGCGGATTCCCCCCGCCCCTTACCAGAGCTTACCCCAAAGGCAAAAGATGAGTACGGATACATTATCCAGAATATGATAAAAATGTTCATTGAAAGCCGGTATGTGAAGGCTCAGCTTGCTGAGAAAAAAAGCCGTTACGAAGCAATGGAGCTGCTGGCTCTGCAGTCTCAGATTAACCCTCATTTTCTGTTTAACACCATTGAAACGATCAACTGGAGCATCATCGGACATCTGGGCTTTGGGAACCATGCCAGCAGAATGCTTGAGCATCTTTCCGACGTTTTAAAATATTCCCTGAGCAATCCCAATGAAAAAGTATTGCTGAAAGAGGAATTATCATATACAAAAAGCTATCTGTCCATTATGCAGGAGCGTTATCGCGGCCGCTTTGATGTGATATGGGATGTGGATGATAAGCTGGTGGATTGTTATATCATTAAAATGGTACTCCAGCCTCTTGTGGAAAACGCTATTTACCATGGCATAAAAGAAAAGGATGGAACCTGTAAGCTGAAAATCAGGTTGTACCGCCTGCGTGGAAATAGCTGTCTTGAAGTCATTGATACGGGTTTGGGCATGTCAAAAGAGCGGCTGCAGCAGGTGAGGCAAATGATGCTGGATGGTGACAGAAAAAATATAGGCATCCATATTGGGGTTAAAAATGTATATAAGCGCCTGAAATTAGTCTACGAGGATGCCTGCACCATGATAATCAGGAGTAAGGAAGGGCTTGGAACCAGTGTGAAAATCACATTGCCAGAAGACATGGCTTTGGAGATCAATAGCTTCGGTGATATGCAGCAGCCAGACAGTTCTGAATTTGCAGAAAAGTCAAATGGAGCACCCATTGGCATAAAAGAGGTCAAATAGAGAACATATTTTGAATAAAATGAAATCTCACCGGAAAAAGCATACAATGCTACAATGAAACCATGAAAAAAGTATGTTATCACAAAGAAAGGAGATTTTATGAAAAAGTTAAAATTATTTTCATGTTCTTTGGCCGCTTTTGCAATGGTGGTAAGTCTGGCCGGTTGTTCCCAGACGAAAGGTGTTGGGACAGAAAAGTCTGCGGAAGCTGTGAATGCCGGTGATGCTGCCAAATCCAGTGAGGCGGAAAAGAGCAGTACACCTTTGCGTTTTATGTGGTGGGGAGGGGAAACACGCCATAAGGCAACCGTAGAAGCCCTGGAGCTTTATAAAAAAATCGCACCTGGCATAGAGGTTAAGACAGAGTATTCTGGCTGGGATGGGTATTTTGATAAGCTGACGACACAGCTGGCGGCGAACACCGGGCCAGATGTGGTTCAGATGTCCTATACCAATGTGGCGGAATACGTTGCCAGAAATCAATTGGTTCCCCTTGATGAGTATATTGAAAAGGGCGTTCTGGATGTAAGTAACTTATCAGAGTCAACTTTAGATATGTACCGTATCAATGGAAAATTATATGCGATTCCGGCAGGTGTAAGTACTTCCCTCCTGTTTTACAATAAGGACTATTTTGACAAAGCAGGAGTGGCATACCCAACAGAGGACTGGACCTGGGATGATTATATGGAGGCTGCCAGAAAGCTGACTATGGACACGGATGGGGATGGCAAGACGGATGTATGGGGAACCGCTTACATGGTAAATCCTGCCGGGCCGGACATTACTTTTAAGAAGTATATCTATGAACGCGGAGGCAGGATGTGGGGCAATGACTTAAAGTCCGTGGCTTTTAATTCCCCAGAAGGACTTGCTGCAGTTGAATTCATAAAAAAACCATTGGATGAAGGAATTATGCCGCCCCTGGAAATAACCGCTTCCAATCCTCAGAATGTGGATGATTTCCAGACCGGAAAGACTGCAATGATAATTAATGTATCTCCAATGACCCAGACCTATATGGGAACTGGCATTAATTTTGGCATAGAGTGTACTCCAAAAGGGGAGGAAAAGGATGCGCTGTGGGTTAACCCAAGCATGGTTTTCTGTGTGACAAAGGACTGCAAATCGCCGGAAGATGCGGCTGGTCTGATTGATTTTATGGTAAACAGTGAAGATGCCGGAGATATCCTCTTACTTGAGCGGGGCGTTCCGGGCAACAGTGCCATCAGAGGCCGTATATCTGGTTCATTAAGTGAGATGGAAAAGCGGATGTTTGAATGCATTGAAAAGTCAACCTCAACGGACATTGAAAACGAGCCATTCCCGTCAGGGTATATGGAGATTCACGCTTTGCTGACCCGTGAATTTGAAAATATGATGTTTGGTAAATATACGCCTCAGGAATTCCTGGATGTAGCGGAGAAGGAAAGCAATAAGATCCTTGAGAAATTCAGCGAATAGGAGCCAGGACCTGCTGATAAGAGAGAAAGGAGAAGGCAGTGTTTGGTGAAAAAAAGCCTTTTGACAGTGGGAAGTATAAAAATAAAGAAGCGTTCCTTTTCCTTCTTCCATGGATTCTGGGAGTTATGCTGTTTACGGTTGGGCCGATGCTTCAGTCTCTGTGGCTGTCTTTTACGGATTACTCCATCTACCGTGAAGCAAAGTTCATTGGCCTCCAGAATTATATAGAAATGTTTTGCGAAGACCGGATGTTTAAGCACACCCTGCTCATAACATTAAGGTATGTATTTATGTTTGTTCCCATCAAACTGATTGCAGCCCTTTTGATTGCTGTTTTGCTTAATCAGAATTTAAAGGGAATGTCTGTTTACCGCACCATTTACTATATTCCCTCCATTGTGGGTGCTGGAATTGCCATGGCAGTGACCTGGAAGATTGTTTTATCCAGAGATGGATTTGTAAATGGATTTCTGGGAATATTCGGCCTTGGGCCATTTGATTTTCTGACCAATCCCAAAATGTCCTTGGCAACACTGGCCTTAATGGGGGCGTGGCAGTTTGGGTCGGCAATGGTTGTTTTTCTGGCGGCATTAAAGCAGGTACCCAGGGAATTATACGAAGCCGGTGACATAGACGGGGCAGGAAGGGTTCACCAGTTTTTTAAGATTACCCTTCCAATGATATCGTCCACCATTTTATTTAATTTAATCATGGGTATCATCAACGCGTTCCAGGTATTTACCCAGGTTTCTGTCATAACAAACGGAGGCCCGGCGGATTCTACATACGTGTACATGCTTCATCTATACAGGACAGCTTTTGAATCCCACCGGATGGGATATTCATCAGCTCTTGCCTGGGTGCTGACATTTATCATACTGGCGTTTGCATTGGTGATATTTAAGTCGTCTCAAAAGTGGGTGTATTATGAAAACTGATAAAATATGGGTGTTTGGCATGAACTGGAGATGTAAGGATCATCAGAAATTCAAGAATGCTGTAAGCCATGCTGTCTTAATCATGGGAAGCTTCCTTATGCTTTTTCCCATGATATGGCTGGTCAGCGGTGTCTTTAAGCCTGGTTCAGAAATTTTCAGCGGTGATTTTAAAGTGATCAGTGATAACTTCACCTTAAAGAACTTTGCAGATGGATGGAACATTAATCCCAACCATTCATTCGGTTATTTTTTAAAAAATACTTTTGTCATGGTTGGCGTGGTCATTGGAGGAACGGTAATCTCCAGTTCTCTGGCTGGTTTTGCGTTTGCCAGGCTTAACTTTATTGGGAAGTGGCCGCTGTTTTTGTTTATGCTGGCAACGATGATGCTTCCCTCTCAGGTAACATTAATACCAAAGTACATCATGTTCAGTAAAATAGGCTGGATTGACAGCTACCTGCCTTTTTCCGTGCCGGCCTTTTGCGCTGTAAACGGGTTCCACGTGTTCCTTATGGTGCAGTTTATCCGTGGAATTCCAAAGGAGCTTGATGAGGCGGCCTATATGGACGGCTGCAGTACCTTCGGAATTTATAGAAGGATTATCCTGCCTCTGTGTAAGCCGGTGCTGTTCTCCATTGCTATTTTTACATTCATCTGGACCTGGGATGATTATTTAAATCAGCTGATTTATATTAGTTCAGTTGATAAGTTTACTGTTTCGCTGTTTTTAAGAAGCTTGATCGACAGTACCTCCAGCATATCATGGGGGCCGCTGCTGGCCAATACGCTGATCAGTCTGATTCCAGGCATTGTGTTGTTCTTCATTGCGCAGCCGTATTTTGTGGAAGGCATTGCGACTTCAGGATTAAAAGGATAGGGGGATAAAAATGTTGAATCATAAGAAAGTCAGATTAGGTGTGATAGGATGCGGGAACAGGGGATTTGCCTATTCGGATTATGTATTAAACCATCCGGAAGAAGCTGAGATCGCCTATATCTGTGATATACTTCCTCAAAGGCTGAAAAAAGCCGGTGAAAGATATGGTGTTCCGGAGGAGAGAAGGTTTTCTGATGCAAAGGATATGATGTCCAAGCTTGCTGATGTTGATCTGGTAATTGTGTCAACCCTGGATGAGGATCATTATAAACATGCTGCCATGGTGTTAGAAAGGGGAATACACTGCCTGCTGGAAAAACCCATGTCCCCGGACCCGCGGGAATGTCTTAAGCTGGTGGGTTTGGCAAAAGACCACGGCTGTCGTCTGCTGGTGTGCCATGTCCTTCGGTATACCCCGGTTTTCAGCACCATGAAGCAGCTTTTAGATGAGGGGGCAATAGGCCGGATCATTTCCGTCCATCACGCGGAGAATGTATCTTATACACATATTGCTCACAGCTATGTGCGTGGGAATTTCCGGAATTTAAGTCCCATTATCCTTGCAAAGTCCTGCCACGATCTGGATATTTTAAACTGGCTCATAGGAAAGAAATGTTTGAAAATCAGCTCCTTTGGTGAACTGACTTATTTTAGAAAGGAAAACGCTCCTGCAGGCTCGGCCATGAGGTGTATGGACTGTTCCATAGAACAGGAATGTCCGTTTTCGGCAATGAAACAGTATTTAACGGACAATGTGGCCTGGCCAACCAGCATGATCAGCGTGGACACTTCCCTGGAAGCCAGAAAAAGGGCTTTGCAGGAGGGCGGTTATGGACGGTGTGTATTCCATTGTGACAATACGGTTGTTGATCATCAGATTGTCAATATGCAGTACGAAGACGGAATAACCTCTTCCTTTCAATTAAATGGATTTAATGCGACGGAAACCAGAGAAATGCGCATAGTGGGAACAAAAGGCGACTTAAGGGCCAACATGGAGAAGAACTACATCATGGTCCGCCGGTTTGGGGAGAATGAGGAACGGATGATCCGGCCAAAGGCAGCAGAAGGGACCCACGGCGGCGGGGACAATATGCTTATGAGAGATATTATCTCCATGGTCCGGAATGAAAACTGGGAGTCAGCCAGAACCAGTGCAGAACTGTCTGTAGACAGCCATATCATGGCATTTGCAGCAGAGGAATCAAGGCTTCATGGCATGGTGGTGGATATAGAGGATTTTAAAAAGAAGGTTTAACCGCCTAAGATGCAGACAACAGACAGCAATCATAAATAAGAGAAAACAGGTGAGGGTATCATGTATCAATTACTTATCGTTGATGACGAGGTGACAATCCGTACTAGCTTAGCAAATTATTTTCCCTGGGAGCAGGAGGGGTTTGAAGTGGCAGGAGTCTGCGGAGATGGAAAGGAAGCCATTGGGTTTATTGAATCCAATCCAGTGGATGTTCTGCTGATTGATATCATGATGCCCCATATGAATGGAATTGAAGTGGCACAGTACATCTATGAAAAAAAGCTGAACATAAAGGTGATTTTCTTAAGCGCTCATGGGGAATTCTCTTATGCACAGGCCGGTATGCGGGCCGGGGTGCGGCATTACGTCTTAAAGCCGACAAAATATGAAGAATTGAAGCAGACCTTTATGGAGATGCGGGAGGAGCTGGACCGGGAGCAGGAGCGGGCACAGAAGGATAGGGG
>JAEWRS010000054.1 GCA_023398855.1 Bacillota bacterium | reverse complement strand
GAATATTATGAGGAAGAGCCTTACCATAACATTGATGTTGTGGACAGGATCGGAAGCGGAGATGCTTATATTGCAGGCGCTCTTTATGGACTGTTAAGCAGCGGAGGCGACTGCATGAAGGCAGTCCAGTACGGAAACGCAACGGCTGCCTTAAAAAATACCATACCAGGAGACCTTCCAACCTCTGATTTAAGTGAGGTTAATACTGTTATTAAAGACCATAATGACAAAGGTCCCCAAAGCGAGATGAGCAGATAAGCATCAAAAAGACCTTGACACCAATATAAAATCCGGCCAGAAATGTCTGACCGGATTTTTTGTTACGATAAGTGCTAATTTCCGCATTCAATGCTGATCTCATTAAACTTTTCTAAAATATACTCCACATTCACGTTGGATCTTTCTTCCCCTGCTTTATCAATGATGGCATTTCCCTGATGCATCATGATCAGGCGGTTTCCGTATTCTACCGCATACCGGAGATTATGAGTAACCATAACCGTGGTCAGATGCTTTTCTTTTACAATCTTATCCGTCAGTTCCATAATGACCTCAGCGGTTTTAGGATCCAGGGCGGCGGTGTGCTCATCTAAGATCAGGAATTCTATGGGAGTCATGGTTGACATGAGAAGAGCCATGGCCTGCCTCTGGCCGCCGGAGAGAACGCCAACCCTTACATGGAGCTTATCCTCTAAGCCAAGGCCCAGAAAACGGAGCTGTTCCCTGTAATAGGCGATCCGCTGCTTATTGGTTCCGGGAAGAAGGTTAAATGGTTTTCCTTTGGTATCTGCCATGGCCATGTTTTCCAGGATGGTCATGTTGGGGCAGGTGCCCATGGCTGGATTCTGGTAAACTCTTCCGATGCGGCGCTGGCGTTTATACTCCGGCATGCCGGTTATATTAACGCCGCCCACCAGGATGGAGCCGCTGTCCAGGGGAATGCTTCCGCAGATGATGTTCAACAGGGAGGTTTTACCGGAACCGTTGCTTCCCACCACTGATACGAACTCCTGATCTTTAATGGTGAGATGAAAGTCCTGGAACAGGCACATTTCGTTGATTGTTCCCTGGTTATAATATTTATTAATGTTTTTCAGTTCAAGCATGCTGTTTCACCTTCTTTTCCCTGCCGTTGCTGAGCACCAGTATGACCAGGAACAGCACTGACGTGATCAGCTTTAAATCTGATGCTTCCATTCCTAAATAAATGGCCAAGGACACACAGGCCTTGTAAATGACGGACCCGATAATGACTGCTGTAGTTGATTTTACAAATCCCACCCGCTTAAACAGCTTTGTGCCGATGATCACATTGGCAAGGCCGATCACAATGGTACCTGTGCCCATGCTGATTTCAAAAAATCCTTTCTGCTGGCAGTATACGGACCCGGCCAGGGCAGCCAGGCCATTTGCAATGGCAAGGCCAATGACCTTTACCATTCCTTTATCCTTGGCCAGAGAGGTGACAAGAGTTTCATTATCTCCCACGGCTCTTAGCAAATATCCGGACCGGGTCTTTAAATACTGATCAAGTAAAAGCTTTACAATTATTACGATAACAGCCAGTATGATCACAACGCTGACTGATGCAAGCTTTTCTGAAAAAAGGCTGTTTATAAAGCTGTTTTCAAAGATAGAATCATTGTTAAAAAAAGGAACATTGGACTTTCCGGCTACCCTTAGGTTTACAGAATAAAGGGCAGTCATGACAATAATACCTGACAGAAGATCACGTACCTTTAATTTTACATGGATAAACCCGGTAATGCATCCGGCCAGAGCGCCCACAGCAAAAGCAATAAAAAGCGTTGCAACCGGATTGATTCCGGCCAGGATCAGGGTAACAGTGATTGCGCCTCCCAATGGGAAGGTCCCATCCACAGACAGATCCGGAAAATCCAGAATTTTATAAGTGATATATACGCCCAGAGCCATAATGGCATAGACCAGGCCTTCTTCCAAAACGCCAAGTATGATTGACATGGTTTGACTTCCTTTCAGTTATTGAGTGATGTCTGTAAAAATTTCAGCTGCGGAGCCTGTCAGTGCTTCCGGAAGGGTGATTCCTAAATTCTCAGCCACTTTTGCATTTCCGTAGAATGCCGCATCTTTGATCACTTCATAGTTAATTTCGCTTGCCTTTGCTTCACCTTTTAATACTTTTGCAGCCATCCTTCCGGTTTGCTTGCCTAAGTCCACATAATCAAGACCCATGGAAGCAAGGCAGCCGATTTTAACCTGTTCTACTTCACTGCCAAATACCGGAATGTTTTTCTTTCCTGCCTTATCAAGAATCAGCGGAAGAGAACTTACTACGGTATTGTCTGTTAAATTATTTAAGCAGTCTACCTTTTCTAAAATACTGTCAGTTGCCAGGGGGATATCAGCAGTTGCAGTAACAGGGCCTTCTACAATTTCAAAACCATAGGAGGCTGCAGCTGCCTTATATTCCTTGATTGCTGTTTCAGAATTCACTTCACTGGTGCTGTAAAGGATACCAATGGTTTTTGCATCAGGAAGAACCTTGCGGATCATTTCCAGCTGCTTTTCTACTGGAAGCTTGTCGCTGGTTCCGGTGATTTCTCCTGCCGGAGTTCCATCCTCTTTTGCCAGAGCTGCTGCGATGGGATCAGTGACTGCCGTAAAGATAACAGGGACATCGGCTTTTTTTGCTCCGCTGTAGGCTGACTGGGCCATTGGGGTAGCGATGGCACATATCAAACCCACTTTTTTAGAAAGAAAGTTATTTACAATCTGGCTTGCAGTGCCTCCGTCAGCCTGTGCATTTTCATACATAACCGTTAAGTTCTTTCCTTCCACGATCCCCTCTTCTGCAAGTCCCTGCAAAAAGCCTTCCCGGCAGTTATCAAGGGAACCATGCTCGGCAAACTGCCCGATGCCGATAGTATAAGATGAGTTTTCACTCTCTAAGGACGCCGCAGAGCTTCCTGCATCTGCACTGGCAGAAGCCTGAGAGGTGGAATTGTTATCAGAAGTATTTTCGGGGGCTACCTTTGAAGAACAGCCGGAGAGTGCGGCAGCAGCTAAAGCTGCCAGTAACAAGGTTTTGATTGATTTTTTCATAATATTTCCTCCTTAAAATGGTTCCCGTTGACAGGTCGAGTAAGTGAGCCGGATATCCGGATAAAATAAAAAAAGTCCCAAGTACGTTAAAAAACGTACTTGAGACGAATCATACAATCCGCGGTGCCACTCAAATTGACTTTATAAAAGTCCACTTTTCATATACTAACATATATGCCACGAGAAATAACGGTTGTGGTCTCCGTCAGCCCCTACTGATACAAATATTCAGGGCCGCCCTCAAAAGTCCATTCAGCTATCAGCATTATACCGCACTCCCACCATCGGCGGCTCTCTGAAATATTGCCAGGAAAGCTTACTCTTCTTTTTCAACGGTTTATTATTATTTCATTTAAACAGTATATTAATACGTCTGTATGAATTTGTCAACAGTTATTTTTAAAAACGCTTGACACAGTTATTTTTGAAAACAGCGGAGAATAACCTGTCAGCAGCCAATATACTACTAAAAAATATATGCTTACAGGCAAAAAGTGTGATAAACTATAAACACTATTTAATATCGGAGGTTTGTCCATGAAAAAATTATTGATCGTAGTAGATATGCAGAAGGATTTTATTGACGGCTCCCTGGGAACTCAGGAAGCAATGTCTGTTGTCCCAAAGGTTAAAAGAAAAATAGAGGAATACCAGGCAGCAGGAGATGAGGTGATCT
>JAEWRS010000048.1 GCA_023398855.1 Bacillota bacterium | reverse complement strand
CTGTTCATGCAGATCACGGATCATGATAAAGAAAAGGCGGTGCTTGTACATGAAATTGAATCCGGTTTATAAGAGAGAAACAATGGTCAGTGCCAGAAGCTTCCGCCTGGCACTGATTCTCGCTCTTTTTAATACCATCCTGGCTTTGGTGGTCCTGCTTAACATGTACTCCGTGGTGGAGAGGGTGAAGCTGACAGCTGAGATCCAGTATTCTTCCTTTACCAATTTGTACGTGTTTGTGGCTGCAGTGGAATTTGTGATGCTGATGTTTATCATGCCTGCCCTGACGGCAGGGAGCATAAGCGGAGAACGGGAGCGCCAGACTCTTGACCTCCTTCTTACCACCACCCTGAGTCCATGGGAAATCATATGGGGAAAGCTGACCTCCTCTTTTGGGACCATGTTCATCCTGATTATGTCCAGCTTTCCTCTTCTGGCTGTATCCTTTGTCTACGGCGGAGTGATGATTTATGATGTACTCCTTTTACTTTTGTGCTATTTAGCAGTGGCCCTTCTCTGTGGAAGTATGGGGATTTGCTTTTCTTCTATCTTCAAACGGTCCACCATTGCCACAGTTGTCAGCTATGGAGTTCTGGTCCTCATTGCTGCAGGAACCTATGCTGTCAATGCATTTGCCTTATCCATGGCGCGGATGAATATGAGCAGTGCCTATGCCATGTCCGTAGGCGGCATGGCTGATCAAACCAGCTCTGGCGGATTTCTCTATCTTCTTCTGTTAAATCCTGCTGCAACGTTCTATGCTATGATTAACGGTCAGGCAGGAGATAATCAGGTAGTGAAAAGTTTAAACAGCTGGTTTGGTCCTCATCCGGATAACTTTATCATGGAAAACTGGGTGGTCTTGAGCATTTTTATTCAATTGGTGCTGGCTGCTGTGTTCATGTTCATCGCAGTACTGGCCATCAGCCCTTCCAAAGGGAAAAAAATTAAAATAAAATAACAGGAGGTTCTTATGCTGACGATCGGATGTCATCTGTCTTCCGCAAAAGGTTATTATGCCATGGGGAAGGAGGCTGTGAACATTGATGCCAATACCTTTCAGTTTTTTACCAGAAATCCCAGGGGGACCAAGGCCAAGGCCATGAACCCTGAGGATGTAAACCGGTATTTAGACTTTGCCAGGGAATATGGAATACAGAAAATTCTGGCCCATGCCCCCTATACGCTTAATGCCTGTTCTCCAGATGAAGGGCTTCGTACTCTTGCCAGAGACACGATGCGGGATGACCTGGAACGAATGGAATACACTCCGGGAAACTGCTATAATTTCCACCCGGGAAGCCATGTGGGCCAGGGAACTGAAACGGGAATCCGTTTTATAGCGGATATGCTTAATCAGGTTCTGACGCCTCAGTTTCACACTACCGTGCTTTTGGAGACCATGGCAGGAAAGGGCAGCGAGATTGGAAGGGAATTTGAAGAGCTTAAGGAAATCCTGGACCGGGTGGATCAAAGGGAGCAAATGGGAGTGTGTCTGGATACCTGCCACATATGGGATGGAGGCTACGACATTGTGGGGGATTTAGATGGTGTTTTAAACCGGTTTGACCGTGTCATCGGGCTTCATAAGTTAAAGGCCATTCATTTAAATGACAGCCAGAATCCCCTGGGCGCACACAAGGACCGCCACGCAAAGATCGGCGAAGGATTTATCGGATTTGAAGCTTTGAAGCGGATCACGGTTCACCCAGCCTTAAAGGACTTACCCTTTTACTTAGAAACACCCAATGACCTTCCCGGATATGCCAAAGAAATCGCCATGATGAAAGGTACTGTATAGCAAACCGCCTCATGGTGTAGTATAATGAGCGAAAGAGAGCGAAGATGAGCTTGCTCATCGGCGCGAACGGCGAATGACGATCAAGAACCGCAGGTTCATGATATAATAGCGAAAGAGAGCGAAGATGAGCTTGCTCATCGGCGCGAACGGCGAATGACGGTCAGGTAAATAAAATTGATTAGGAGGAAATAACATGGGAATTGTTAAGGCGCTTACTGCGGCAATAGGAGGTTCACTGGCAGATCAGTGGCTTGAAGTGATAGAAGCAGGCAATATGGGAGACCAGACCGTATTTGCAAGCGGAGTCAAAGTCAGGAAAGGATCCAATACGAAAAGCACGGATTACACCATATCCGATGGTTCTGTCATCCATGTTTACCCCAATCAGTTCATGATTCTGGTGGATGGGGGAAAGGTGATCGACTATACCGGGGAACCAGGCTACTTTACGGTGAAAAATTCTTCCCTTCCCTCTCTTTTTAACGGTCAGTTCGGAGAGGCATTACAGGAATCCTTTGACAGGATTCGTTTCGGTGGTCAGACTCCCACATCTCAGAGAGTGTATTTCATTAATTTACAGGAAATCAAAGGTATCAAATTCGGAACTCCCAATCCCATCAATTATTTTGATCAGTTTTACAATGCAGAATTGTTCTTGCGGGCCCACGGAGCATATTCCATCAAGGTGACAGATCCTCTGCTGTTTTATGGGGAAGTCATACCGAAAAATGCTTCCAGGGTCGAGGTGGATGATATTAACGCCCAGTATTTATCTGAGTTCTTAGAGGCCCTTCAGTCGTCAATCAACCAGATGTCAGCTGACGGAATCCGGATCTCCTATGTGGCCTCCAAAGGAAGAGAGCTGGGACAGTATATGGCTGACGTCCTTGACGACCAGTGGAAGGACCAGAGGGGAATGGAAATCCAGTCCGTTGGAATTGCCAGCATTTCCTATGATGAGGAATCAAAAGAACTGATCCATATGCGCAACCAGGGGGCCATGTTAAGCGATCCCGGCGTCAGGGAAGGCTATGTTCAGGGATCTGTGGCAAGAGGCTTAGAAGCGGCAGGAAGCAACTCTAACGGTTCTATGGCAGGATTTATGGGAATGAACATGGGAATGAACACCGGCGGCGGCTTTATGGGAGCAGCCTCAGGCTCTAATTTACAGCAGATGCAGATGAACCGCGCCCAGCAGGGAAATACCGGAGCAGGGCCGTCACCAGGCGCAGAAAGTAAGCCCGATGGAGGAAACTCCTGGACCTGCAGCTGCGGAAGTGTAAATACAGGCAGATTTTGTCCGGAGTGCGGGAACCAAAAGCCTGAAGGAACGTGGACATGTGAGTGTAAAACTGTAAACAATGGCAGATTTTGTTCGGAGTGTGGAAAACCAAGACCATGAGTGAGATCATAAGTTATAAATGTCCAAATTGCGGCGGGCCGCTTATCTTTGATCCGAAAAAGCAGAAGTATGCCTGCGAATACTGTTTATCAGAATTCTTCCAGAAAGAAACAGAAGACGGAGAGCCGCAAGTGCAGCCGGCTGAAAAGCAAAACAGGGAGCAGGAGAAGCAGAAGGCAGAGAAAAAGAGCGGAGAGCCTGTGCTTTATACCTGCCCAAGCTGCGGTGCCGAAATCGTGACGGATGATACAACAGCAGCAACCTTTTGCTACTATTGCCATAACCCGGTGATTCTTTCAGGACGGCTTTCCGGAGAGTTTCATCCGGATTATGTGATTCCGTTTGCCTTGGAAAAGAAACGGGCAGTGGAGATCTTTGAGCTTTGGATGAAAAAGAAGCGGTTTGTGCCAAAGGCCTTCTACAGTGAAGACCAGATCCAAAAGATCTCCGGCGTATACTTCCCTTACATGCTCTACAGCTGCAGAACAGAGGGAAGCCTGGATGCAAGGGCGGATCGCCTGCGGATCTGGGTGAGCGGGGACCGCCGCTATACGGAAACCCAGACCTATGAGGTGCGCAGGGAAGGTTCCATGCCCGTGAAATTCGTTCCCCGGAATGCCTTGAAAAAGTCCAACCGGGAGCTGGTGGAAGGCGTGCTGCCTTATGAGACGGAGAAGATGAAGCCATTTACCATGGGCTATCTTTCCGGCTTTGTAGCGGAGCGGCGGGACATGGGGGAACAGGAATTTGCTGAGGATGTAAAGTCTGAGGTGCGGCAGTTTGCTGAGGATTCCTTGAAAAACAGCATTACATCCTATGATTCTGTGAGAGTGCAGAATCAATCCATCCGTCTGAAGGAAGAGAAGTGGGAGTATGCCCTTTTGCCCGTCTGGACTCTTACATACCATGACGGAGGTAAGGATCAGATGTATTACTTCACGGTAAACGGGCAGACCGGCAAGGTATGCGGCAAGCTTCCTGTAGACCGGAATAAACTGATGCTTTTGTTTGTGGAAATATTCCTGCCCGTTTTTCTTGCCATGCTGATTGTGGGGTATCTGATATGATAAAGATGAACAGACTGATTCTTTGCATTAGCCGGGGATGTGTTTTTCTGTCAGCATTTTTTCTGGTTTTTTCAATCCTTTCCGGTGATATGGAGGCGTTTGCCAAAGCCGGGGGCGTGAGAGAGGCTTCTGAAAAAACACGGGTATATGATGATGCCGGGCTTTTTTCGAAAGAGGAAACAGAGACGCTTGAAACTCAGATTCAGGCTATGAGAAAAGAAATGAACATGGATGTGGTGGTCAAAACCACAGATCAGACAGGCGGAAAAACAGCTGGAGAATATGCGGAGGATTTTTACATCAGCGGGTCCTTTGGAGTGGGAAAGAATTACAATGGTGTATTATTCCTCATAGATATGGATAACCGGGAGCTGTACATCCTTCCCGTGGGAGCCATGAACCGGTTTTTAACAGATAAACGCTGGAATGCCATCCTGGATGATGCTTATGACCAGATCAGCAGTGAGAATTATGGTGCCTGTGCCCAAAGCTTCCTCAATGGTGTGTCAAAATACTACAGGGCAGGAATTCCGGGCGGACAGTATAATTACGATAAGGAAACGGGGAAAATAAGCGTCTACCGCAGCATCCGCTGGTATGAAGCAGCTCTGGCTGTTCTTGCAGGGCTTGTGGCGGCAGGGACCGCCTGCGGTGGTGTGGTCAGCCGGTATTCCATGAAAAGGGAGAGAGGCGGAGCCAGGAATTCACTGATGGCCTACCGGGCAGCCAGTCAGTTCCGTTATTCGGACCAGTCAGACAACTTAATTAACAAAACGGTGACCTTTGTAATTGTGCCCAGGAATCAGGGAAACGGCGGATCTGGCGGCGGTTTTTCCTCCGGAGGCAGGAGCACCACCCATACCTCTTCCGGCCGTACCATGGGAGGCGGAGGAAGGAAATTTTAGAAAAATAGTAGCCTTGTTAAAGAACAATAAGGCGGCCTTAAAAAAAGATGCACTTTTTACTGACTTTCAAAGTCTGAAAAAGGTGCATCTTCTTTTGTTGCAGCTGTAGAGTGGCCTGACTGATATGACATACTCAAAGCCCCTTCTTCATCTGTCAGACAAGATAAACCGGGATGGGAATATCCAGGACAAGAGAATCCTCGGTAACTGTGCAGTCATAAGCTAATACATGGACCCCCGCCTCATCTGCCCTTTTTAATGCTTCCGCAAATTCCGGATGAGTTCTTTTATTAGGGGTAAATGCCTCCATTCCCTTCATCTGTATGACAAACAGAATGAAAGCCTCATATCCCTCCCTGTGGGCATTGATAAGCTCCTGAATGTGCTTGACTCCCCGTAATGTGGGAGCATCAGGAAACATGGCAAGGCCGTGTTCTTCCAGAGTAACACCTTTTACTTCCATAAATGCAGAAATATTCTCCTGGCTCACTTTATCTTTATGAGAAATCACCGCCTGAAAAGCCAGGTCAAACCGTGACTGGTCGTAGGTGACTTCCCGTTTGATGTCTTTTATGA
>JAEWRS010000454.1 GCA_023398855.1 Bacillota bacterium | reverse complement strand
ATCACAAACAGCTATCTCAATCACAATCATTTTCCCCTATAAATATAACTTTCCAATCCCTGTTCTGTCAGCTCAGTCATCTCTAACATATCAGAGACAGGAAGCAAAATAAACTTTTCTTTCTTACTTTTGTTTCTCCTTTCCTTATTTCATACGATTACATAAGCTTTGTGTTCCATAGTTTATCCCAGCAAGAACAGCAACCAAGCAGGATTTAAGCTGAAATAATAAAAATAGCTACTATTTTTAGCATTAATAGTATAATACTTTTTAGTGACAAACTGCGATGAAGTGATTAATAAAGGTTTATATGTATTTAATAACCATTTTTTCCATATATTTACTCTTTTTCTATTTGCTTTACATGAGCAGTACAATTTTAAAATGCAACAGAAAAGATGAGCCGCCAGAATGACTTTATCTGCCATTCTGACGGCTAACGTTAAAATATTACAGGACATATGCAAAAACCCACAGCCAAACACCACTCATCTCTTCACAGCCCCAGCTGTAAGCCCTTTTATCATATTTTCTACCTCTCTTCTTAGATTTGTTATCCTATATGCTATATGCTGTAATATAGGTTGACTTGCTACAAAATATATTTGGATTCATATCAATCATCAGATCTGCTTTTTAATATCCCGGTACACGGCATCTAACAATTGTTCATTAATGGTCTGCGCTTTCTTTACATTTTTTTCAAAGATCGCCTCATACAGCTTTTCATGCAATGGCAGGCTTTCTAAAAAAGGAGTTTCCATATTGAGTGGAAATTCCCAAAACTGATCCATGATATGGCTGAAGGACAAAATCAACTGATTCATAATATCATTATGAGAGAAACGGTATATGGTATAATGGAACAGTTTGTCCTCTTTTGTCTGCCTTACCCCCTGATAAAACTTTTCCATTAATACCTTAGTAATTTCACCCAGTTCTTTCAGCTCCTCTTCCGTGATCGTAAGAATCACCATTCTGAGGATTTCACGTTCCAGAATCTTACGCACTTCCAGAGCTTGTAAAAGCTTTCCCTTTTCCATGGTAAAATCGATCAGTGATAAAAATGCACTGTCCTTATGGCTGCCTACAAACACGCCCTTTCCATTCCGTACTTCCAGAACATTGCGCGCCTCCAGGGTCTTCATGGCTTCTCTTAAGGACGTTCTGCTAACTCCCATCATTTCCATCAGCTGTTCCTGGGAAGGAAGCCTGTCTCCTGCTTTTAAATCATGTTCTTCAATATAATTTTGTATGTATCGGACAATCTCCAACTGAAGAGAGGTCCGTTGTATCTTATTAGCCATTTGTTATCTCTCACATTTTCTTATTTAAGTTTAACTTACCATAGGATGTATTATATGTCAATATTAATTAATTCACATTTTTTCTCTATACATTTATGTTCATATCATGTAATTCATACTCAATATATAGGTTTTTCCAAGTTGTTCTCTGTTTTCTAAGACTATCCAGTACAAAAGTGTGACTTCTTCTCGCCATGCCTTTGTACTGGTCAGAGTATAATCATGTGTTCTCTCTGTATCATTGCTATATCATTAATACATAAAATTATGATGGGAATTCATTGGAAACCTTTCACTTCAATTCCCGCTTCCAAAAGGCCTTTTCTAATCTTTATCACAAATTCCAGAGCCTTTGCACCATCTCCGTGAACGCAGACAGAATCTGCTTCAATGGAAATGGTACTGCCGTCAATGGTCTCCACAACACCTTCTTTTGCCATTCGGATCACCCGTCTCACTGCCAGATCTTCATCATCGATCATTGCACCCTCCCGGCTTCGCGGAACCAGGCTTCCGTCTCTTTGATAGGCACGGTCAGCAAATACCTCACTGGCAGCTAATAAGCCGGTAAGCTTTGCTGCCCGCAGCATTTCACTGCCGCTGAGAGCCAAAAGGATCAGACTGCTATCCACTTCTTTTATTGCCTGGCAGATGGCTTTTGCCAGTTCGTAATCCTTTGCAGCCATGTTGTACAGAGCACCGTGAGGCTTTAAATGACAGAGCCTGATCCCTGCCCCACTGCAAAAAGCCTTTAAGGCACCGATCTGATACATAACACTGGCTGTTACTTCCTTAGGGGAAAGGCTCATGTTTCTCCTTCCGAACCCTGCCAGATCAGGGAATCCTGGATGGGCCCCTGCCTTCACTCCGTACTTTTTACACAAAGCCACCGTCTTTTCCATTACAACCGGATCTCCTCCATGGAACCCGCAGGCAATGTTGGCCGATGTCACATAGGGCAGTACCTCTTCATCCAGTCCCATGCTATACGCACCAAAGCTTTCTCCCAAATCACAATTCAAATCAATGACCGGCATATTCTCACCTCTAATTTTTTAATTCAGCATTTTTCAAATCCGTAATAAACATGTGACCCGGAGAATGGGTGATCACAAACGGTGGTCTGCTGTTCATGACCACTGCCTGTGGGGTAACTCCACAGGGCCAGAAAACAGGCACCTCTCCATCATATATGGTCACCGGGTCTCCGAAATCCGGTTTGTTTATGTCTTTTATACCAAGGACTTCCGGATAACCCACATGTACCGGTCCCCCATGGACTCTTGGCATGGAAGCAGTAATGGCAACAGCTCCGGAAACCTTATGGTGTGGAATTGGTCTCATGCTTACTACCATTGTGCCGGAAAACACACCTGCCGTTGTACAGGGAATATTCGTATGATACATAGGAACATTGACTCCCTCTTCCATCTGTCTCACCGGTATTCCTGCCTCTAAAAGTGCTGTTTCAAAAGAAAAGCTGCAGCCAATGAGAAAGCTTACCAGCTTTCCCCTGTTTCTTTGATACTCCTCAAACAATTCTGATACATCGGTGTATTCACCGGTGCACACGCCGTATTCATACAGCCGGTATCTGGGGATATCCCTTGTGATATCGCTTTCTTCTGCTGTCAGGGGAAAACTCCTGCTGCCTGCATCTGATACTTCCAGAAGGGGACAGGCTTTCGGATTTCTCTGACAGAACAAGAGAAAGTCCCAGGCCAGTTCCTCAGGAAGAATCACCAGATTTCCCTGTGCATAGCCGCCGCACATTCCGGTGGTGGGCCCCTGGATTACCCCCTGCCTGATCAAATGGCGGACTTCCTTTGGTTTCCTGTCCATGTATTCAAGTTCCATGTTCTTTCCTTTCTAATAAAAGCTTACCGGTATACCGTGTTCATAAGCCGTTCCTTTAATTGATTCAGCTTTTCATTTTCTCTCCGGCAAATTGCCACGGCCTCACCTGGAGTCACATATTGGAATGCTACCCACTCTCCAGGCTTTTGCTGTGCCAGTGCAGGGATATCCGTGCTGATTACAGTAGCAATCTTTGCATATCCCCCAGTTGTCTGATGATCAGCCATCATGACCATGGGAAGTCCTGAAGATGTGATCTGAACTGAGCCTTCAGCAATCCCATCGGATATAATATCAGCCCCATCCTTCATTTCTATGGTATCTCCCTCCAGCCTGCAGGCCATGCGGTCACAATCCCGGCTTAAGCAGAAGGAACTTCTGACCAAGGTATCAAGCCCCTGCCTTGTAAAGGCGCCCTCCTGAGGTCCTGGTACCGCACGCAAAAGAACCATACGGTCATTTCCGTAAAAGCGGTAAGGCGTAGAGGAACGGTGCAGCCATGGCTCCTCCTCTCCCTGGGCTGCCAGCTTCTCATTTTTTCTTAATTTTCTTCTTATTTTAATGAACTTTCCGCGGCTTTTTCCTGACTCCAGACGATCTCCTTCAAGGAGCGCCCTTCCCTCTAAGCCGCCCATTTGACATTTTAAATTGGTGGAACGGCTTCCCATAACTGCGGGAACCTGGATTCCTCCATAAACCGCCAGATAAGTCCGAAGGCCGGAGACCACAAAGCCCAAAGTCAGAATATCACCTGTCCGGACCAGCACCGGGGAGAACATGGGAACCGGAATTCCGTTTACACAGGGTTTCATATCTCCTCCTGCAAGAGCAATGATCTCATCAGAGGTAAAACGGATCTCGCCGCCCTTTAATGTGAATTCCAGAACAGCTGCTGTTTCCGGTTCTTCCAGGTTTCCGGCCAGGAGATTGGCAAGCTTCATGGAATATTTATCACAGGCTCCGCTTTCCTGGAACCCCTGGCTTAAAAACCCTCTCCGCCCTCTATCCTGAACCGTTGATAAGGCTCCCGGATGCAAGATTTCTAATGCCATTGCGTCACACCCTTTCCTGTTTTTTGATTATTTCTTCAAATTCTTCCTGGGTGATGGGAACAAAGCGAATGGAATCCCCTGCTTCATACACAGGTCTTTTCGCCTGCTCCGGTTTAAATAAGCAGTAAGGCGTACGTCCGATCAATTGCCAGCCACCCGGAGAATCTATGGGATAGATTCCTGTCTGCTCTCCTCCAATTCCTACGCTTCCCGCCGGAATCCTGATTCTGGGTGTTTTTAACCGGGGCGTGACAATGCGTTCATCCATTCCGCCAAGATAGGGAAAACCAGGTAAAAATCCCAACATATAAATAAGGTAATCTCTGCCGGAGTGAACACGGATCACCTCTTCCTCTGTCAAATTCCCATAGCCAGCAACAAAGGAAAGATCCGGTCCAAAGCTGCCTCCGTAGCAAACCGGAATTTCCACCAGCTTTCCTTTTGTCCCTGTTTTATCTTCCAGGTCTTCTGACATCTGGAACAGAAGTTTTGCGACAGTGTCAAAATCTGTTTTCAGCGAATCATAGAAAACAAGAACAGAACAAAACGCTGGTACTGTCTCCATCATTCCCATGGGGGAAAGTGCATTGATTTTCCTGTTTAATTCCATTACCTTTGAATGGACTGACTCATTGATGGAATCACCCAGCACCACCAGAACACCACAGTCACCAACAGCCTTTATTTGAATCATGCTCTATCTCCCTCTTGAAAAAAGCCTTTTTTCAGTACAGAGCCAAACCAATGATCAGAATTGTGGGAATAACGTACCGCATAAGCCGTACACTGACGCATGAGGCTGACAATTCCTGTATTCATCCGGGTGTTGAACCCATCAATTCCAGGAATCAGAGAGCCAGTCATATCAATCAGTCCTGTTCTTGATGCCACTCTCATCAGCTCTGCTTCCATTTCCTCCCGGTGAAGGATTTCCATGTCCCCTTTTAAGTAAGCCAGTGCTGCAATCAAACCGTAGCAGCCCCAGTCAGAGCAGGTTGCTGTAATCACATGATCCGCACTGCTGGCTGCCAGAATCCCACCTTTGCAGCCGCATACGCATTCTCCAGAGTCTGCAAAAGGTATGTACTTTTTAATATGGTCTGCCATTGCTCCCATTCCGATCTCATTACCCAGGTCACCGATGGCAATATTTAAAATCCCCTGCCTGCGGAGTATATTCCACAGCACATCTGTTTTGGCTTCCAGTTCCGTTACATTGTTACCGGCTGCATTGTGATACACACCTTTTTCATTGGAACCCGGAGCTTCCACAGAGATCACTGCTCCCGGAACCCCTTCTTTTATCAGCCATTCTGCCTCTAAATCCGCCCTGGCTAAGTTCTTTGTAAAAGCTTTCACTCCCATGCTATAAGGAAGGTCTCTTACCGTCTCCATATCCTGGTAAACATGAAGGCCTATCACGCCGGCACACTTTGTTACAGATTTTACACAGTCGTCCGGACAGATAATGACAGGTTTTGCTCCAAAAGCCAAAACCAGCGACCGTGCCAGAAGCATGGAGCCGACCATTCCGTCCATCTCCGGCTTCTTGTGTGGCAACAGTACAAATCCGGTCAGAATATAAACCAGATCATTTTCCTTTACTGTTTCACACAGTTTTTCTGCTGCTCTCATGGTGAGTGGTTCTCCCATCAGGTTCCTGCTTCCTGCATAAAGAATCCGGCATACCCCATAACCTCTTGGGTCTAAATTCATAAGGGCATCCAGGTTCTCTCCCACATTTCTCTTTTCCAGTCCGCCTCTGTCCATCATCCACTCCTAATCAAATATACTCTTTCTGCCTGTATACTCTAAATACTCATTAAAAACCGCATCCTGAATCAGCTTTAAGGTTTCCGGATCTTTTCCGCCCACTGGCTTTTCATCAATAAAATTAACAGAAAGGCAGATATTGGAGGAAGAGGTCACGATGACCTCATCGGCATCCATTAGCTCTTCCAGGGTAAAGGCCCGCTCCAGCACCAAAATCCCCAGCATATAGCAAGCCTGAATCATATGGGTCTTTGCAATTCCCCGAAGGATCAGGTTGTCGTTGGGATGGGAAAACAACGTTCCGCCTTTTAAAATAGAAACATTACTGTGAGCGCATTCCGTCACCACATCTCCTCTGTGCAGAACCGTTTCCGTTGCACCGGCTTTGAAAGCTTCCTGAGAGGCCATCACAGACGGAAGTAGATTTAATGTCTTGAGATTACAGTGGAAAAACCTGGTATCTTCCTTTGTTATCAGGCGAATGGCTACGTTTGGGTCCCTCAGCTTATTGGGTCTGATCATAACCCACAGCTTTCCAATCATTGCTTCAGAATAGATATGGTCCCTTGGGGCAGTCCCTCTTGTCACCTGCCAGTATACAAAATGAGTATTTCCTTCCACCATGGAAAGAAGCTCGGTCAGAAGATTTCCAAGCTTCTCCTTTTCCATGGGAATTTTGATATCCAGGGCTTTTGCACTGGAATAAAAACGGTCCAGATGATCCTTTAAAAGATATACCTTGTGATTCCCGCCAACAGTGGCATCATAAACTCCATCTCCAAAAAAATGAACCCGGTCTTGAAAAGGAACCATTAATTCATCAGGGGTTCCGATCCTGCCATCATAATAAGCTAGTTCTTTCATAATATCTCCTTTTCCATGGCTCTGATTTCAAATTTTAATTCCACGTATTTCTTTATTAATTCCACACATTGATCCAGCCCTAAGCTTTCCGTATCCAGGCAAAGATCATAATTTTCAGGATTCTTCCACAGTCTTCCGGTATGGTATACATAATAAGAATTCCTGTATTTATCCAGTCTGTCTATATACCTTTCAGCCTCCGGCCGGGAGATTCCCTGCCGCTCCATCTCTCTGTTTAACCGGAATCCATAGGGTGCATCTAAGTATACGGATACTACATTGGGTTCATCCTTTAATATAAAATCAGCCGCCCTGCCGATGCACACATAGGATTCATGATGAAGAAGCTCCTGTAAAACCTTTGCCTGATAATTAAAGAGATTCTGATCCGATAAAAAATTGCCGCTTTCCATTGGAATGACTTCACCGTTATAGACTCTTCTTGAGGCACGGTATAAAAAGGTTTTCTTCGTATTTTCATCTGCATTTGCAAATATGGCCTCATTGATCCCACTGTCTTCCGATGCCAGGCGCAGCAGCTTTCTGTCATACACATTGATCCCGTAATCAGCTGCCAGCTTTTTCCCTATATAACTTCCGCCTCCGCTCCCGCAGGTACGAGTAATGGCAATGGCAAAATACTTATTATTCTCATCCATAGTCCTACCCTCCTATTGTCCAAGATATGCTTTTTTTACCCTGTCATCCTTTAGTAAATCTCCTGCATTGCCTTCAATGGTGATTTTTCCCGTTTCCATTACATATGCTCTTTTGGAAACAGATAATGCCATTTTTGCATTTTGTTCCACCAGTAAAATGGTGATTCCTTTTTTGTTCACTTCTTTAATAATAGAAAATATTTCCTTCACCAGCAGGGGAGATAATCCCATAGATGGTTCATCCATCAGGATCATTTTAGGTTTGGCCATAAGGGCTCTGCCTACGGCAAGCATTTGCTGCTCCCCGCCTGACAAGGTTCCTGCCAGCTGTTTTTTCCGTTCTTTCAAACGGGAAAAGCGTTCAAATACCTCTGCCATATTGGCTGCCATTTCTTTTCCATCGGTAAAAGCTCCCATTTCCAGATTTTCTTCTACTGTCATCTGGGAAAATATATGGCGGCCTTCTGGTACATGTGCCAGCTTTAAATGAATGATCTTACTGGGCTCTGTCTTAATCAAATCAACACCATCGAAATTAATCTCTCCTTTGTCAGCCTTTTTAAGACCCGAAATAGTTCTTAAGATGGTGGTCTTTCCTGCTCCGTTGGCCCCGATGAGAGAAACAATTTCACCATCATGCACTTCCAGGGATACACCGTGAATGGCTTCAATGGCTCCGTAAGATACTGTCAGATCCTTTACCTTAAGCATCTTCTTCTACCCCCTCATCGTCTTTTCCCAAATAGGCTTCAATGACCTTGGGATGATTGGCAATCTCCTCCGGAGTTCCCGCAGCAATCGTGGTACCAAAATCCAGGACCTGGATCCGTTCACAGATTTTCATGACCAGGCTCATGTCATGTTCAATGAGAAGCA
>JAEWRS010000415.1 GCA_023398855.1 Bacillota bacterium | reverse complement strand
TTCCATCACTGTATATGGTCACATCTGTATCTGCAAATTTTCCATCAGGGGCGGAGTGATAAACACGGATCAGCACATTTCCCCCTCCCCTGTTTATAATGTCTTCCATCTTGTTCCAGTGGAAATGCATGGCAGCTGACTGGCCTTCCTTAATATAAAGCAGTTTCTCTGCATAGGTTTTTGCGTATTTTTCCAGCATCAGATTACCGTTTCTTAAGGTAATCAGAGAAAACCCTACCTTATCAAAGTCCCCCATTCCAAAATCAGTGATGTCCCAGCCCAGCATGTTGTCACGTATTTCATCATAATCATGACCTTTTTCCTTCCACTCTTCCGGTGTAAGGCCGCAGAAAGGCGGAAGTGCAAAGCCACAGGTCCTTGTCATCTCTTCCATATCCTTTAATGCCCTGTTGATTTCTGAGCGTTTCATCTAAGTCCTCCTGTTCCTTCTTAAACTATAAATTGGAAAATACCTTTATTGTATGCAGCACATCTTTTTTCATGGCCTCGATTCCCCATAACGTCACGTCATGATAAAATACATAACCATCTGACTCCATGGCTTTTTCCTTTACATTCATGCCGCCTGCTTTGGCTAAATAAGTATAGTAATTGATCTTGCGGACACCGTTGTCAATGCACTTGCGGAAGTCCTGGTCGCTGACACCGGAGCCGCCGTGCATGACGATAGGAAGGGCGATCCTGTTTCGGATCTGGCTGATCCTTTCAAAATCCAGCCTGGGTTCTGTAATATAAAGCCCATGTACCGTACCAAAGGAACAAGCCAGAGCATCAACGCCAGTAGCCTCCACAAACCATTCCGCCTGCTCCGGATCTGTGTAGCAGCCTTCCGTTGCCTCGCCTTCTTCTCCTTCGCCAATGCTTGAGAACTCCTGCCTTCCCATGGCACCAATCTCTGCTTCCACGGAAGCGCCATATGCATCCGCCATTTCAACGGCAATTCTTGTATTGGCCACATTCTCCTCAAAGGGCAGGCCAGAGCCGTCATACATGACCGAAGTAAAGCCCATATCAAGAGCTTTTTTTAACAGGTTTAGCTCACTCCCGTGATCCAAATGCACTGCAACCGGTACAGTAGCCTGTTCTGCCATCATAATCATAATGGGACCGATAACTGACATGGGAATGATGGTCTCGTGAACAGGTGCAAACTGTAATATAACCGGTTGGTTCAGTTCTTCAGCAGCCGCAAGCACTGCCTGGATTCCCTCCAGAGAAGTGATGTTAAATGCTCCTACTGCAATGTTCTTTGCGTCTGCCAACTCTAAAATTGTTTTCATGGTAATCAGCATATCTTATTCCTCCTGGCTTTTCTATTCTTTTATTATGGGCGGATGATGTTCTGTTGTTCCCAGCCCTTTTGTATCTTTTCTTTCAGTATTTCAAAAGGCAGAAGGCCGCTGACGGCATCATATGCCGTCACACAGGAGGCCCCGGTCGCCGCCGCAAGCTCCAGACACTCCTCTGGCCTTAATCCATCCAGCATGGCCTTTATAAATGCCGCGATACTGGTATCTCCTGCTCCTGTCGCCGACAGGATCCTGTCAGGCACAAAACTGTTCTGAAAGCAGGCAATGTCTCCCCAGCCTTTCATAAAGTGCCCGGCTTCTGTCTTTAAGTACATACCCGCTGCCCCGCATTTTAACAATACAGCTTTGGCTCCAAGCTTTAAGGCCCGGTCTGCAAGAACTTCCACATCCTCACTTAAGGAAAGTATGGAGGTAATATCTTCCCCTCCCGCTCTCTCCTGCCACTTATCATATAATTCTTTATCAAGCATGTACCCCAGTTCCTCAATGCTTGGAACAAAGAAATCCACATAAGGAAGCACTGCTGCCAGGATCTTTTCCCAGTCACAGCCAGCTGCTTCAGAGTCCGGATCCACTGCCGTCAAATCCAGGGAGGTGGTAAGGGAAAGCTTTTTAACCCGGCGGAAAAGCTCAACCAGCTCCTCACCTTCATGTTCGTAAAATCTGCGCATCAGCGTGGGATATCCAAAATGAAAATGAGATGCCTGGGCCACCTGGTCAAAATCCACATCCCTGCAGCAAAACGTATCATTGCAGCCTGGATCATGGAGAAAAAAACGGTCAAATCCTTTGGGCGCTATGACCACCGTATAGGAGGTGGATTCCCCCTCCACTGCTAAAATGCTGCTTTCACAGCCGCTCTGTCTGATTTTCTCCTTTAGTATCAGGCCAAAATCATCAATTCCAACCTTTGCCATTAATAGTACATTTCCGCCCAGGGCATGAAGACCCAGGCCGGTGTTTGAAACGGCTCCCCCTGTGGATACCTGTGCTTTCCCCACCCGCAGGAGTTTTCCGGGACGCAGCAATGCAGAAAATTTCTGTCCGCAGCTGTTTTTAAAAACAGGCGTGATGTCCAGAGATATATGTCCGGCCACCACGACCTTTTTTCCATCCTGATATTTCATATTTAACCCCCTCTCTCTATTCATCATAACAATTCCAGAGGAAAAGTCAATATTTTTTATGCATTTATTACTATTGTAATGTGCTTTATGACATTTGTCATGTATATAATGCACAACGTTTTAAATATTAACCTCTTTTCACTTGCTAAATGTTTTGACAGAGAATTATTTAATAATTAGTAGTAATATTTTCTATTTTCTATTAAAATCTTTATTTTTCTATCATTAATACTTTATTTGTTAGGATTGACAAACAATAATCCGGTATTATATAATGAATCTTGTCGATATTTGTCGAAATTGGATGTCAGGTTATGGAAAAACCAAGCTCAGGAGTGTGTAAGATATTAATTTATATCGTATACCGAAAACTGAGGCATTGATGTTGTAATGTATATACAACAATTCATGTTTGGAAGAACATGACAGACTAAGTAGAAACGATTCTCCATAAGAAACTGATAAAAAATTAGGAGGAATTAGAATGAACAAATTCAAAGATTACAGTATTACCAGAAAGCTGCTAACAGCTTTTCTCAGTATGGTTTTGATGATGCTGGTAATCGGCAGTGTGGGTGTCTTTGGCATGACCAAAATCAATTCAATGGATACCTTTCTGTACGAGAAGCAGACAGCACCCATGGATGACCTGATCTCAGCCACTAAAAATCTGTACCAGCTCCGGGCAGATTCCAATGCGATGATCATTCATGCCGGTGATACGGCAATGCTGGAAGGTTTAGAACAAAGTTATCATCAGGCCAAAAATGATTTCCTTAACGACGCTGCCGCATACAGAACCAGCATCCAGAGCAAGGAGGCTTTCGATTTAATGGATGAGGCTCTCCAGCTCTTTACAGAATCCTTTGATCCCTCCATACAAAAATGCTTAGATGCTGCTAAGCAGGGATCAAAAAACAACGCGTTGGCCTCATTTGACCAGGACTCCGACAAGATTCAGAAGATATTTGACAACTTTGACAAACTGGCCGATATCCGCCTTCAGATGGCTCATCAGACCAGTGAGACCAATGATTCTACCGCCATTATTCTGACACTGACCCTTTGCGCCATTCTTGTAGTCGGTGTAATTGTCGCTATCTACCTTAGCTTTCGGATCTCCAACATGATCAGCCGGCCCATCGGACAAGTGGTAAAAG
>JAEWRS010000353.1 GCA_023398855.1 Bacillota bacterium | reverse complement strand
GCATAAACCTGCTTCCTTCCACCTTTTTTCTCTAAGCCGCGAGATAAAACTGGTAATCAGAAACAACGACACGCATGCAAATAAACGGTATCTCTTCTCATGAAGCACCTACAGCTATAACACTTCATCATATGAATCATGTTCCACTTGCAGCTCTTTTTCATGTTCCAGTTCTCCTTATTCCTACTAAACCTATATGTTTAATATACTGATGTTTATTCCATTTGTCAACCTTTTTTTCGTTTAACCCTTCTGTAATAGAAAAGGCTAACCTGATTCAGGCCAGCCTTCATATCCAGAGCCAAGTCAGGCTCTCAGATTATTGTATATTAAGGATCTCATCTTTTCAAATAGAACTCTCCTTTTCTTCTTTCATAATGCGGACAAACAGTCTGGCGATTTCAGGGTCATATTTTTTTCCTGAGCCCCTTGTAATAGCCTGCAGTGCTTTTACTGTTCCTGTCTCGGGATCCTTTTCCCTGTTATAGTTTCTCTCATAACCTTCCGCAACAGATAAGATCCGTGAAAAAAGAGGGATCTCCTCACCCTTTAAGCCTTTGGGATAACCGGAACCATCCCAGCACTCGTGATGACCATACACTCCGTTGGCAAGGTCCAGCGTTTCCTGGGACAGATTCAGGATGCGGTATCCGATTGCCGGATGCTGCCTAATCAACTCATGTTCAGCCTCCGTCAGCTGATCAGGCGTTTTCTCAAGAATTGATTCGCTTAAGGTGATTTTGCCAATATCATGCAGATAAGCCCCATCCCTCAGTTTCTTAAGCTCTGTTTCAGGAAGTCCCATAGCAATACCAATCTTCTCACATAGCTTACTGACCTCTTCGGAGTGGATTTTCTCCCACGGACTCTTCATATGAAGAGAGGTAATGATGCCATTGATGGCATGAATACCAAATTTTATGGAGGAAACGCCCTTTTCCTTATACATCTCATTTTCTGCTGTTTCCTGGATCCATTCTATCTTCTGCCAGTGCCTGGACTTTGTGGCAGTTCCCAGAGCAATGCTGCATGACACCATATTCACCTTTTCCGCGGCGACCTGATTCTTTATTCCACAAGCAATGGCCTCTGCCTCCTCCTTGGAGGTATGTGGCAGCAAAATGGTAAATTCGTCGCCTCCGATACGGGCAGCAACATCTCCTGCCCGGCAGCATCTTTTCAGGACTCCTGCGACTTTAACAATGAATTCATCTCCAGCCTTATGCCCAAAGGCATCATTCATAAGTTTTAAGCCATTTAAATCAAGAAAAATCATGGAAATTGGCAGGTTCTGGTGTGTGTCCACCTGTTTCAGTTCCTGCTCAAAACACCTTCTGTTTACCAAACCCGTAAGAGGATCGTGATCGCTTAAAAAACGGGTCCTTTCCTCTCCTCTTTTTCGTTCCGTGATATCGGAAACAGTAATGACATACCCAACGTGCTGCCCATCCCTTTGCTGGAGCCTGGTGCGGTATTCTGCTTCAAAACAGGAACCGTCTGCCCGTTTAAGCACGCCGCTCCAATCTTCCTGTCCCGTGCAGCCAAACATGGTCCGCATATCCACTCCAATCAGCTCTTCAAGCCTGGAATATCCCAGCAGAGCCAGACAGCTTTTATTGCAGAAGGTACAGCTTCCATTCAAATCCGTACTAAATATGGCCTCAGCCGTTGTATCCAGTATTAAGTGAAGCCGGGACTGGTTCTCTTTTAATATTTCATTAGCTTTATTAAGCTCTTGGGTCCTCATTTCAACAATGTGCTCTAAATTACCTGCAAAAATGCCTTCCTCAACGGTGACCAGTCCGTTGTTGGGTTTATAAAGTTTTCGGGCGATCAGGAAAAAAGTTCCTATGGAAAGAATCCCTGCAGCAACCTCCAGTTCCAATGATATTCTGATATTCCGGTTTAATTCCTCCGGTAAAAAGTTTTCTGGAACTGCAGAAATAATGACCCAGTTAAGGCCGGGCATCCGGTAAACCTCTACGTTGGTAAGCCAGTTGTCTTTTCCTGTTTTTAATGGAATTTCTGCCTCATGAGATTTGAGATACTTTTTATAGCTTTCTTTTATAACAGGAAAAGAAAGAGCGTCAATGGTGTTTCTTACCAGTGATCCATCAGAGTTTACGGTATAATTAACTTCCCCCATAGAATTAGCAATCAAAAGGCTGGTATCTTCCTCCACCACGGACACAGTTCCCCTGGAATCCGCCGTCTGCTTGTTTAAATAATTCCCAATATCAGACAGACTCATGTGAGCTCCCAAAACTCCTTTGAGCCTTCCTTCTTCATCATACAACGGGCTTGAAACAGATACTGCCAGTTCATCAACCAGAAAATCTCTGTATACAGGCGAAAAAACGAGCCCTTTTTCTTTAACAGCAGTCTGATACCATTCCAACAGCCGTGGATCGGAAAGTCCTGCATTCACGATAAGCTGCCCAACAGTATAATCCTCATTTGCAGAATAGCGCCAGTTTTCTTTCCCTGTCTCATCATTATTCTTTATGAGCTCCATTTCCCCCTTTTTATTTCTCAGGGCACCATAATACTCCCCATCAGACCCTGCGTAAGAGAAACTGTAAATCTCATTCTCACAGGATTTTAATATGCTGAGAAAATAGGAGTTGCGGCTCTTTTCATCTAAAAAATCAATGGTCTTATTCTCGATCAGTTTTTTTCCTATTTCATTTGCCGTAACCGGAGCCCGAAAAAAAGAATTCACCTTTTCTATCACATCCTTGTTCATCTTTTCAGGCATTCCGGCAGTTTCCCTTATGCTTAAGGACTGCCAATTGTTTAACACAAATTTTTCTATGCCAACAAGGGGTAAAAGGAACAGACAGATAAATGTGACTATGGTTACCGTTTGAATGGACACGCTTTTTCGTGGTATTCGTAATTTCATTTTCCTGCACGCTTCAGTTAAAATGCCCTTTCCTGCACGGCTCACACTCTTTATTCAGGGCTGGCCCCGCATGAATTAAGTATAACGATTTCTTTTGTAAAGTTCAACCGTAAAATGGCCGTAAAATAAAAGAATCCCAATCCTCTGTAATTTCTTACAACAGGATTGGGATTCTTTGCACACAGTCTATTAATATGTAAACAGCTGCACCCAGTACTGGGTACCGGAACCGTTTTGAGTATTACCTACTCCAATATGTGTGTAGCTCTTATTCATGATGTTTGCACGGTGTCCCGCACTGTTCATCCAGGCATTAACCACTTCCTTAGGAGTTTTCTGTCCCCATGCAATGTTTTCACCTGCGCCGCGGTAATTGACACCCTGTTCTTTTAAAACAGATGAAAATGAACTTCCGTTTGGACGTGTATGATCAAAATTTGACTGTATCTCCTTGGCTCTGACTGATGCAGCCTTCTCAACATTAAGATCAATGGTCAGAGGGGAAAGTCCTTCCTTTGCTCTTTCAGCATTGACAAGATCAACCACCTGCTGGGTATAAGATTTATTGGAAGTGTTATCAGTGGAATCATCCGGTTTGGTTGTTTCATTGCCTGTGCTGCCATTGTTTCCGGTATTTCCGTTGTTTCCATTGTTACCGTTGTTTCCGGTATTTCCATTATTTCCGGTATTTCCATTATTACCATTCGTGCAGTTATTTCCATTGATGAGCTTAGACCAATCTACGTTGTTTCCGTTTACGCCGTATTGCTGCAGTTTTGATTTTAATTCATCCAAGCTACAATTTCCGCTCACTGTCACAATGCTTCTTCCAGTGTTGCACTGGCTGTAAGGTCTTGCCACCGCTGCATTTGCAGTCAATGGTATCATGCTTGTTAATGTAAGTGTAATCATTCCAAGTGCCGTTAGTTTTCTCAATTCATTTGCCTCCTTTGAATTGTTACATTTGTATTACGTTTATGTTACAAACATATGATAACACTCTTACTTCCTTTTTTCCAGTGGAAATAAATGGGAATCATTTGGATGGAAATAAAAAGGGCACAGGACTTTCATACAATTCTTCTGTTTGAAACTTAAATGATGTAATCATCCGAATGTCCGCTTTCAGACATTAAATCAGCCACGGTGATTCCGTCAAAGTAATCATTGATCAGCTTATTTAAGTCTTCCCACATGGTAAGCGTCTTACAGCGAGATGCCCTATTACAGACATTTGTCTCCCCTTCCAGACAAGCCACAGGGGCAAGGGGACCCTCTGTGAGCCTTAATATGGTGCCAACCGGGTAATCCTGCGGCTTTTTCGCCAGCCTGTAACCGCCACCTTTTCCCCTGAGGGAAATAAGCAGACCGCTTTTACTCAGGACTGACACAATGGATTCCAGGTATTTTTCCGATATTTCCTGCCTCTTTGCAATATCCATAAGAGAAACATATTCCCCATGATTATGTTCCGCTAAGTCAATCATAAGCCTAAGCGCATAGCGGCCTTTTGTTGAAATTTTCATAAACCTCACCCTCCCGATCTGTTATTATGTGTCCATGTCATATCCCTCAAGGAAGTGGTGTACCTTTCCCTTTTCCTTATAGGCAATTATGGTATTTAAATTTACATTTTCCACGCTCTTAAAAATGTTGCTTTCAATATATGGGTTGATCTCCTTTAACTGTCTGATGAGGTTCTTGATTTCCACCCTCTTTGAGCCTGTGCTGCCGTCAGTTCTGCAGGTGGTACAGGTATCGGTAAACCGGCACGCGCACTGGATGAAGTGCAGGCCATTGTAGTCCCTCCAGCCTTTAATATCATCTTCCCGTATCAGATACATGGGGCGGATGAGCTCCATGCCCTCAAAATTAGTACTGTGCAGCTTAGGCATCATGGTCTGGATCTGTGCTCCGTACATCATCCCCATTAAAATGGTTTCAATAACATCATCATAATGATGTCCCAGGGCGATCTTATTGCACCCCAGCTCCTTTGCCTTATGATACAAATACCCCCGCCTCATCCTGGCGCAGAGGTAGCACGGGGACTTTTCCACATCATAGACCGCATCAAAGATCTGGGTCTCAAATACTGTGACGGGAATATTCAAAAGCCTTGCATTGTTTTCGATTACCTGCCGGTTGGTTTCATTATAACCCGGATCCATGACAAGAAAAACCAGTTCAAAAGGAAACTTGTTGTGCCGTCTTAATTCCTGAAACAGCTTTGCCATGAGCATGGAATCCTTGCCCCCTGAAATGCAGACAGCGATCCTGTCGTTTTCCTTTACCAGTTCATACTCCTTGATGGCCTTTGCAAATCTGCTGAACAGCTCCTTGTGGTATTTCTTCCTGATACTCTTTTCTATGTTTTCCAGACGGTCGTCTGACTGATCCTCTTTTTCCATGGCTCGAAGCAGCCATTCCCCATAACCGCCCCGGAGATTATATGCGTCATAGCCCTTTTCCCATAAGTCTTTTGCCGCATCCTCACTGATAATTCCCTTTAAGCAGTACAGGATGATCTTCTTATTCCCCGGAAGGGGGCTGTCCCCGTTTAACAATGCTTTTTTTTCAATATTTATGGCTCCCGGTATAAAGCCATGGTTGTATGACGTCTGGTCCCTCACGTCTATAAGCACGTATTCCTCCGGGCTCATTTGCTTCATCTGGTCCAATGACAGATCCAGTTTCCGGGACACGTTGCCATCAAACATATGATCACCTCTTACTCCATTCATTTTTCGTCTATTCCTTCCGCGCCAGGTCTTTGATCACTTCTCCGGCTATAATAAGCCCTGCCACAGAAGGTACAAAAGCAACGCTCCCCGGAATATCTCTTCGTTCCGTGCACTTATGCTTGGCTCCTGGAGGGCAGATACAGTTTGTCCTGCAGCTGATGGACATGTCTTCCAAAGGTCTTGTAGGCTTTTCCGTGGAATAAACGACCTTAAGCTTTTTAACGCCCCTTTTCTTTAACTCTCTGCGCATGACCTTTGCAAGGGGACACATAGTGGTCTTATAAATGTCAGCAACTAAAAATTTCGTGGGATCCAGTTTATTGCCTGCGCCCATGCAGCTGATGACCGGCACCCCTGCTTCTTTTGCGCGCATAATCAGCTCTAGCTTAGCTGTTACGGTATCCACCGCATCCACCACATAATCATATTCCTTAAAATCAAAATCATCCGCATTTTCCGGCAAATAGAAGCACTGACGGGTTTCCACCTGTGCGTCTGGATTAATTTCCAATATCCGGTCCTTCATTACTTCCACTTTATATTTGCCTACCGTTTTTCTGGTGGCAATGAGCTGCCTGTTTAAATTAGTAAGGCAAACTTTATCATCATCAACAAGCACAAAGGAACGGAC